>CALBNV010000033.1 GCA_937896895.1 uncultured Bacteroidales bacterium
AAAATATGGGCTTCACTGCCACCGGTTAAAGTTGCATTTGTCTCTTGAATTTAGGTGTTTTAAAAAATAAACTTACCCAAACAAATATCACTTGATATTATTTGAATATATTTTCGGTGTAAGGGTTAAAAAGGTGTAATAATAAATTAAAAGTAACAATGTCAACCCCCACTTTCCTGTGTTCATAATTGACAAAAGTGAATTTTAAGATTCTTACCCTAAAAATTCAGGACAGCCTCACCTCTGTCCTGATTTTTTTATGCCTTTAAATTCTTCAAAAATTTTTTTAAAAATGTAACATACTACTGAAAAGCTGAACAGGTTTCTTTACATGCGCACTATCGGAAAATTTTATACTTTTATATGTGCGCACTATCGGAAATTTGTGTACTTTTGCACCTGCGTATTATCGGAATATTATGATTTTTAAAAGAAAAATTTACGAAAAACTACTCGACTGGAAGAAAAACAACGGTCAGAAAGCACTGCTCATCGAAGGAGCAAGACGTATCGGAAAATCAACGATAGTTGAAGAATTCGCAAAAAACGAATACAAAAGCTATATACTCATCGACTTTAACAATGCCGACAAACTTGTTTTTGAGACTTTTGAAAATTATTCAAACAATCTTGACACTCTGTTTTTAATGCTTTCTACTATTTACAAAGTGCCGCTACACAAACGTGAGTCTGTGATTATTTTCGATGAAGTACAACGTTATCCTTTTGTGCGTCAATTGGTTAAGTATTTAGTTAAAGACGGACGCTACGATTACATCGAAACTGGTTCTCTTATTTCTATACACAAGAATGTCAAGGATATAACTATTCCATCCGAAGAAAAAGGCATCAAAATGTACCCGATGGATTTTGAGGAATTTTGCATTGCAATGGGAGAAGAACAAAAAATCGAATATGTGAAGTCGTGCTTCCAAAATAAAAAACCGTTGATACAGGGTCTTCACAACAATATGATGCATCTGTTCAGACAGTATATGATTGTCGGCGGAATGCCAAAAAGTCTTGCTTCATACCTCGAAAACAACAGAAATTTTCAAGCATCAGATATTGAAAAGCGTGACATTATACATCTTTACCGTGAAGACATTATGAAAATAGAAGGCAAATACAAGTCAAAAGTATTGGCCATCTTCGATCAAATCCCGGGTTTGCTTTCAAAACATGAAAAACGAGTTGTTTTCAAAAATGTAGTTGAAAATTCAGATATCGCACAATACCAAGAAACATTTTTCTGGCTTGCTGATTCTATGATTGCCAATGAATGTTTCAACTGTTCAGATCCGAATGTCGGTCTCTCAATGAACGAAGACCGGACATACGTGAAATGTTATATGGGCGACACCGGACTTCTTGTAAGTCACGCTTTCAGTGAAAACGAAGTCTCTGATGGTGAACTGTTTAAAGAATTGCTTTTTGGCAAACTCTCTGTAAATGAAGGAATGTTGTATGAAAATGCCATTGCACAAATGCTGGTGGCGGCAGGTCACAAACTGTATTTTTACACGCATTACAATAATGAAAAACACAGGAATGACATTGAAATTGATTTCATTTTGTCGAACAACAGTAAGTTGAAATACAAGATTTTCCCGATTGAAGTGAAATCAACCGACAGGTACAAAACCACTTCACTTGAACGTTTTTACGAAAAATATCATGAACGCATTGGCATCAACTATGTAATTCATCCAAAAAATCTTGAAGTGAAAGACAATTGGGTTTTCCTTCCGCCTTACATGACTTTTTGCTTGTAATAGTTTGTGAAATTATCGTTGACTGAATAAAAAAAGACGGACGCAAGTCCGTCTTTATCATTCGTGAAATTCGTGGTGACTATTTAAGATAATCATTCACAAAGTTCATAAGCTTCTCTCCGCTCAGGTTTCTTGCCACAATGACGCCGTTCTTGTCAATCAGGACATTCTGCGGGATAAAAGCGATGCAGTACATGTCGGCAACTTTGTTGTTCCAGCCTTTGAGGTCACCAGTGTGGTTTTTCCAAGTCAGATTGTCGTCGGCGACAGCTTTCTGCCATGCTGCCTTGTCGGTGTCCAAAGAGACGCTCACAACGTCAAAGCCTTTGTCTTTGAAAGCGTTATAGACCGCGACGACATTCGGGTTTTCCTTGCGGCAGTCGGGACACCATGAAGCCCAAAAATCAATCATCGTGAGATTGTTCTTTTCCACAAATTCACTTAAGACAAAAACTTCGCCATCAATAGTCTCCTGCTTGAAATCAAGGCATTTGCTGCCAACAGAAACGTTCATGACCTTAATGATGTATTTCTTCATCAGCTTGATGTATCCGCTGTTCACGTTTTCAAAACTTTCAAGAAGCTTCAATTGGTCTTCATCGGCGAAAGCCCATTTGTAACGGTATAAAGCGTATGCGCCGATGGCGTCGGTGTGGTTTTCCTTGACAAATCTCATCGCCTCATACATCAGTTCTGTCTCGTCTCCGATAGAGTTGAGTTGCTCGTCCAAAGCAATCAGACTGTTCTGACGTTCTCCCGCTTGAATCTTTATCTGATTATAATTTTGGCAGTCACCAGTGATTATAACATCTTCATTATCAACAAAAAACACTAAAGGTCTCTTCCAATTTTCGATGTTGATGAAATAAGCGTCTGAGTTTGCGCCTTTTTCAACTTTGAAAACAGCCCTTTCCTTTTTCATTATTACACTGTCGATAGAGACAATGTCTTCGTTTACAAACATTTGCAGATAAACGGTCTTGCCGTTGGCGTTTTTAAGATTAACATTGATTTTCAATGAGTTCTTGTCGGAACAAGATGCGAGGCATATCAATGCCAACAATGTGATGAATAATTTTTTCATACAAATTTTTTCTTTTTTATAGGTTTAAACAAATAAGATATTAACAAAATAAGTAGTGCAGAGACTGGTACACTTGCGAGCATTTCCAGCAAGATCACGCCTAACAGTTTGAAAGTGAACGCTTCCAAAAGGAAAAACGTGAAGTTATGGATTATGAGGATGATGAGCGAATAGACAAAAAACCAGACGGAGCCTTTTTTTTCAACTGTCGGTTCTTGTTTTTCGTCGAGTTCGCTTTTTCTGGTCATCATGTCAATGATATACGGCCTGAGGTAGGCGACAAGGACTGTCGCGGCGGCGTTGAGTCCCGGTGTCCCGTTGAAGATGTCAACGGCTATGCCCATTGCGAAACCTTCAAGAAGCAGTTGGATCCTTGGGGTTTTGAACGGACGTTGCATGATGAAAATTACGTAAACGACAGGATGTACATAACTGCCGAGACCGATGTTATCAAGCATCAGAACCTGCAAGAGAAACAGACCGATAAAACTTAATATGTTCTTTATCTGGGTGTTAAGCATAATGAATCAATTTCCGACTTGAAATTATTTTTCACCACATAGACATGTTGAAGCGTACTGAAATTTGTTGAGAACTTCAGTCTCGCCGACTTGAAATCGTCTCTTTCTTCGGGTATGTTTTCTTCGATGATGCCGATGGGTATGCCGGCGGGCAGAGTGTTTGAGAAACCGCTGGTCACCAATGAATCGCCTTTTCTGATGTCAACATGTGCCGGAATGTCGGTGACTGTGCCGTACTCGCTGCCGTCATTTTTCCACACTACGCTTGCAATGTTCTGATTGTCAACGAATCTCGCGCTTGTCACGGAATAAGTGTTGAGCAGGCTCATAACCGATGCGTAATGATTGCTGACATTCACCACTTTTCCCACGACGCCGTTGTCGCTGATGACACCCATATCGACCTCAACGCCGTCAACACGCCCCTTGTTGATTATAATGTAATTGTTCGTCTCATAAAGGCTGTTGCTGATGACATTCGCCGGCATATAGGTGAAAGTCTGGTCGGCGAATGTCGAGTCGTTGTTGAAGTGGTATTTTCCCAACGTATTCATCAGGAATGCGTTGTGTTGTGCCAACAATTCATTTTCATTCTTCAGGCTGAAATAATCGCTGATGTTGGACATTTTCTCATGTATTCCGCCGGTGATGCTGTTCGACATGCTCACCAATTTTCTGTTATGATACGGGAGACTGTTAAGTATCAATAAGATACATACAATTTCCAATAGCAGAAACAGTAATACTGCGCTGTATTTCTTTAAGAAAACGAGCAGGTTGTACATTTGAGCGGTCCGTTACTTGATGAGGAACGGGAATTTGTCAAAGTTTTTTAGTGCGATGCCGGTGCCGCGGGCCACGGCGCGCAGCGGGTCTTCGGCCACATGTATAGGAAGCTGCGTCCTGTCGTGAAGGCGTTTGTCGAGGCCTCTCAGCAGTGCGCCGCCGCCGGTGAGGTAGATGCCGGTGCGGAAGATGTCGGCCGAAAGCTCCGGTGGTGTCGTCTCAAGGGTGTTGAGCACTGCGGCTTCGATTTTCGAAACGCTCTTGTCGAGGCAGTGCGCTATCTCCTTGTAATTCACCTTAATCTCCTTCGGGATGCCAGTCAGCATGTCGCGACCGTGCACGGCGTAGTCCTCAGGCGGGTTGTCGAGTTCCTGAATGGCTGAGCCGACCTCAATCTTTATCAGTTCGGCTGTGCGTTCGCCGATGTTCATGTTGTGTTCCTTGCGCATGTAGTCAACGATTTCCTCCGTGAAGTCATCGCCAGCAACGCGGATTGAGCGGTTTGTGACAATGCCGCCGAGCGCGATGACGGCAATCTCCGATGTGCCGCCGCCTATGTCAACGATCATGTTGCCCATCGGTTCGAGGACGTCGATGCCTATGCCTATGGCAGCCGCCATCGGTTCGTGTATCAGCCTGACTTCCTTCGCTCCGGCCTGCTCTGCGCTGTCTTTGACGGCTCTTTCCTCAACCTCGGTGATGCCCGAAGGAATGCAGATGACCATCTTCAGCGCCGGCGGGAAAATCGAGTTGTGGAAGTTTATCATCTTTATCATCTCGCGGAGCATGAACTCGGCCGCCTGGAAGTCGGCGATGACACCGTCGCGTAACGGTCTGATAGTCTTGATGTTTTCATGTGTCTTGCCATGCATCATCATGGCACGCTTGCCGACAGCCATAATCTGCTGGGTGTCGCGCTGCAACGCCACTATGGAAGGCTCGTCAACCATCACCTTGTCGTTGTAGATGATGATGGTGTTGGCCGTGCCAAGGTCAATTGCCAATTCTTTGTTTAAGAACGAGAAGAGTCCCATAACTTTATATTTTTAGTGTTTGAAATGTCTGAATCCTGTGAATACCATGGCGATGCCGAGTCTGTTGCACGCGTCGATGGAGTCTTGGTCACGTACCGAACCGCCGGGTTGCACGATGGATTTTATTCCGGCTTCGTTGGCGATGGTCACGCAGTCGTCGAACGGGAAGAAGGCGTCTGACGCCAAGACAGCGCCGTTGAGGTCGAAGTTGAAACTCTTTGCCTTCGCGATGGCCTGACGGAGCGAGTCAACACGTGAGGTCTGGCCGATGCCAGAAGCGTACAGCTGTTTGTTCTTGGCAAGCACGATGGCGTTTGAACGGCTGTGTTTCACAATCTTGTTTGCGAAAATCAAATCATCAATATCATTTTGATTTTCAACGAGTTTATCTGTCACAGGCTTGAAGTCGGCGGCTGTCTCCGAATGAAGGTCACGGTCTTGTTCCAAGATTCCGTTGAGTGCCGATTTGTAAACCTTTGAAGGGAATTTGTTTGATTTCAGTTTGAGGACGATTCTGTTTTTCTTCGTGAACAGGATGTCGAGGACGCCTTCGTCGTAACTTGGTGCGACGCATACCTCGAAGAACATCTTGTTCATCTCTGTAGCTGTCTGAATATCAATCGGTTGATTACTCACCATCACGCCGCCGAAAGCCGAGACGGGGTCGCCCGCGAGCGCGGCGTTATATGCGTCGAGGATGTTGCTCCGCGATGCGATGCCGCACGGGTTGTTGTGTTTAAGGATAGCAAAAGTAGGCTCATCGAACTCACGGATGAGGTTGAGACCGGCGTCGAGGTCGAGCAAGTTGTTGTACGACAGGTCTTTACCGTGAAGTTTCTCAAAGACATCATCAAGGTTTCCGTTGAAAACAGCTTGTTGGTGCGGGTTTTCGCCGTATCTCAATGTTGAGGTTTTTTCGGCGCTTCTGCCGTCGAACCAGTTGAAAATCGCAGTGTCATAATGTGAGCTTGTCTGGAAGGCATATTTCGCGAAACGCATTCTGTCTTCTATCGAAGTGCATCCGTCCTGTTTCTCGTACATATCCATAAACTCTTGATAATGAGCCGATGACGGGACGATGAGGCAGTGGTTGAAGTTCTTTGCGCCGGCGCGGATGAGCGAGATGCCGCCGATGTCGATCTTCTCGATGATCTGTTCTTTGTCATCGGTGTTCCTCACCGTTTCCTCGAAAGGATAAAGGTCAACGATGACGAGGTCGAACGCCGGAATGTTGTATTTCTGCATCTCCTGGATGTCGCTTTCGTTGTCTAAACGCGCGAGGATGCCTCCCATGACTTGCGGGTGCAAGGTCTTCACGCGACCGCCGAGAATTGAAGGATAACCCGTCAGCGACTCGACTGAACGGACGCTGCCGTCGAATTTTTTAATGAAGTCCAAAGTGCCGCCTGTGGCGTAGATTTGCACGTCATTTTTCTTCAGAAGACTGACTATTTTATCAAGGTCAGTTTTATAATATACTGATATTAAGCAATTTGTGATTTTTTTAAGTGCCATAATCATTCTAGGTTTAAAAGTGCAATTATAATGAAAATATGCGAGATGAGATTTATTTTTTGAAAGATTTTTCAAGTTTTTTATGTCATTGGCGAAAAGTTTTTTCAGTTATGTCAAATTAAAGTATAAACAATTGAAAATTAAAAAGTTATTTGAAGTTGAAAAAAATTGAGAAAAAAATGTCGGAAACCCAGAAAAAAAATATAATTTTACGAGTTAAAAAAGTTATAGGTGGAAACTCGTTGGATAATAGCCCAAGAGGCTGATAAACAAAATGTTAGGAACTTGTCTGATGCTTTAGGCATTGACGAGATTTTAGCATCGTTGCTTGTTCAACGCGGAATAACGACTTTCGACGAGGCAAAGGATTTCTTCCGCCCGTCGCTGTCGCATCTCCACGACCCGTTCCTGATGAAAGACATGGACAAGGCTGTCGATAGGTTGCAGCTTGCCATGCAAAATGGCGAGAAAATCCTTATTTACGGTGACTACGACGTTGACGGGACAACGGCTGTCGCATTGATTTACACTTACTTAAAGAACCTTATCAACAAGAAGAAGATTGAGTTTTATATTCCGGACCGTTATGAAGAGGGTTACGGCATATCCTATAAAGGTATCGATTATGCCGCCGAAAACGGTTTCGGACTCGTGATAGTGCTCGACTGCGGCATCAAAGCCGTCGAGAAAATTGAGTACGCGAACGAGAAAGGCGTCGATTTCATCATCTGCGACCATCACCGTCCGGGTGATGATATTCCGAACGCTGTGGCAGTCCTTGACTCCAAACGTGTTGATTGTCAGTATCCTTACAAAGAACTGTCGGGCTGCGGCGTCGGCTTCAAGCTCGTCACTGCTCTGTCAATGCGCCTCGGCCGGCCGATAGAGGAGGTCTATGCCTTGATGGATTATGTGGCGGTGAGTATCGCTGCCGACATCGTGCCTATCACCGGCGAGAACCGCGTCTTGGCGTATTTCGGACTTAAACTGCTCAATCGCCGTCCGCGTCCGGGCATCGAGGCGGTGCTTCGTCATGCCAACATCAGACGTCGCGATGAGGTGCAGAACGCAGAGGTTGAGTCACAGAATGTCCTCGAAAGAGAGATGACTATCAGCGACTTGGTGTTCCTGATTGGTCCTCGTATCAATGCAGCCGGCCGTCTTGAGAAAGCCAGCGACTCGGTAAGGCTGCTGATTGCGACTAATTATGAACATGCCGAGAAACTCGCATCAAGCATCAACGACCTGAATGCGAAACGCCGTGAGTTTGACAACGCCATCACCGAGGAGGCCCTCGCGATGATCGAAGCCGACGAGAAGATGCGGCTCGCGAAGAGCACGGTGATTTTCAACGAGAACTGGCACAAGGGCGTCATCGGTATCGTGGCGTCACGACTCACAGACTCTTACTATCGCCCGACCATAGTGTTGACGCGCTCGGGCAACCTTATCACAGGTTCGGCACGCTCAATCAAGAATTTTGACATCTACGACGCCATCGACGACTGCTCCGACCTGCTCGAACATTTCGGCGGTCATAAATATGCAGCCGGTCTCTCGTTGAAACCGGAGAATCTGCCGGCATTTGCCGAGCGTTTTGAAAAATACGTTTCGGAACATCTTGAAAATGAAGAGCTTGTGCCAGAGCTGAATGTTGACATTCGTATTAACTTCTCTGACATCACTCCGAAGTTTGTCAGGATTTTGAAACAGTTTGCGCCTTTCGGACCAGGCAACCTCTCGCCGGTATTCTTGTCGGATAATGTCGTTGACACAGGTTATTCACGCGCTGTCGGGAATCATAAGCACTTGAAACTCACCGTGATGCAGAAAGACAACCCTGATGACACTTTCGCCGGCATCGCATTTCAGAAAGGTGACCTCTTTGACAGGATTCATGAGAAGGAGCCGTTTTCGATGTGCTATTACGTTGAGGAGAACTTCTGGCTCGGGAAGACGACGCTGCAACTCAATGTGAAGGACATAAAGTTTCCGGATGAGAAGTAAGAAATAACATTTTTGCCCTCAAAAAGGTTCATCGGACAGCAATGTACCATTTTACAGACAATCATCAATGTCTTAATAAATAGATTGTATTAAGTAATGTCAATTTCTTCCACTCAAAGAAACAACACCCTTCCAATCACAACCAACCCGCAGATTATCAATATGATACCGGTTGCGTGGTTCAGCATCCTCATCCTTTCTTCGGTGAAGAAATGCTTGAGCGAATAAGCTCCCATGATTTTCAGTATGTCGAATGCCAAAACGGTGGCGAACGTTCCGAAGAAGAACATGATGACTTTGTCGAGTTCGCCGTCGTAAGAACCCGAAGCCGTCGCCACACAGGTCATCCAAAAAACCCAGATGAACGGATTCAACACGTTCATTGCGAATCCTTTGCCTAAATACACATACCACCGCGAACCCTCCGGCTTCCTGATATTCAGCCTCTCGTCAACCTTGTCAAGTTTTTCGTCGAGTTTCTCAAACTTCTTCTCAAACTGTTCGAGTTCCTCGTTCTTGCGTTTCGAGCGTTCCACAACTTTTTCGGGTTCGCTTCTGTAGGTGAAGATTCCGAAGACTATGACGATGATGCCGGCGGCTATTCCGGCGAGCACCACGTTCCTGTTTCCGCTGTTAAAATCCAACTGGACGGATGTCATCAACATCACAACCACGGCGGCCACGTCGCTCAACATGACACCGGCATCAAAAAACAAAGCCCTTTTGAAACCTCTGTTGATGCTCGTCTGAATCAGCGTGAAGAACGCCGGCCCGATGCCGAAAATCGTCGCGAGTGACAAACCGAGTAATGCTCCAGATAAAAAAACCATACCTTAAAATTTCAACTCGCAAAGGTACTAAAAAAACATTTAAAGCAAATTTTTTAAATGCTTTTTAAACTTAAATGTTTTTTTCACGTTTTTTTATCTCGTCACCACAACAACGGCGTTTTTAAATCTTTTAACAACACCTTGTAAATCAAATATTTCTGTAAACACAACATATATTCCCGGCGGCACGACATGGCCGCTGGCGTCGAGTCCGTCCCACACAAAATGTCCGGCAGTCGCAGCCAGACTGTTGTCTGCCACTCGTTTTATGAACCTTCCTTCCGAGTCAAAGATGTTGATGTTTATCGTAAAACCTGTTTCATTAAATTTGTAATTTATGGTTGTGATGTCATCGAAGCCGTCGTTGTCGGGTGAGAAGACTTTCGGTATCACTTCAATTTCGTTGTTGATTTCTTTGTCTTCGACGAAAGACGAGTTCTTGGAGCCTGGTGTCCCGTAGAGCGGGGCGGCGGCGGAGTGCCAGCCGCCACTGATGCGTTCAAGCGAAACGCCTTTCGTCACGGTGAGAAGCGGATAGTGTTCTTTCTCGGAATAGCCTATGACGTCGATTGCTTGTGAGTTATGAGTAAGTATTACAACCGCCTCGCTGTTTGGATATTGCGGAAAACCCTGCATCTCAAGGAAATTGTCGGTCTGGCACTCGTATTGCTCCGCGATTTCTTTAACTGTCGTTGTCAATAATACAAAGGAATATGGCAAAAAAAGCCTGTTTTCATTGCAGATTTGCATGAGTGTTGTGTCGGGCGGGTTCGGGAAAGTGGATTTCACCATTCCTATCTTCATATCCGCGAGGTTGAAGACCTTGCCGGAGTTGTTGTAAAGCTCAACGTAATCGCCCGCCGGTTCAATCGGGTCGAAGAGGATCTCATTGATGATGACGTCACCGTTTTCAGGCGTGACGGGCAGCCCGAAGCTCAACCTGATTTCAGGCGGAAGTGGAACACCTGTGCAGTTTAAGACGTTTTTTATCAATAAGTTATAAACCGAATTTTGTTCAATATCTTGACCTAAATGCAGCCTCACGCGCCATGTATCTTCCGGAAATAATGTTATCTCATTTGGGTGCGTGTCAAATTCGATTATCGTGTAGTTTTCGCGTGTCCCGAGAGTCTGAATGTCCATTTTCTGGTCGAAGACGACATCAATGATGTTTTCTGAAATGATGTCTATGTAATCAATATTGGGAATCAATATGTTATCCGCGTCAACGGAGTTTCTTGAGCCTGGGGTGCCGCCGTTTTTGTCGGTGCTGGCTCGCCAGTTTTCCTTCGCGGCACAGGCTGCGTCGGGGTCAATCTGCTCAAGCGACCAGCCGCCTTCCGCCTTTGTCTTGTCGCGGTACCACGTGATGTCAAACTCCACATCTGACATGAGTTCTCGGTCTTTGTTCCTCAGCTCAATCTTCGTTCCGGCATTCGTGACGGCAAACCCCGAAAAACCAAGGCAGTTGCCATAATATGACATCGTCTCAACAGCATCGTTTTTGCAAAAGATAAGATAGTCATCTGGTTGAATTATAATGTGTTCCGTGATTTCTTTCTCTGTCGTCCCGATTGTCAGAAACCAGCCTCCGATGTCGATCGGGTAACCGCTGTTGTTATATATCTCGACATATTCCGCTGCCGGAAGCCCGACAACAGGCTCTGGGTCGGCCATTATCTCGTTGATTAACAAGTCGTTCTCGCGTGTTATGTGATGAATGAAAACCATTTCTATGTTCTCAGCCACATTGCCGCTTACATCTTGTATCTTGTTGATAATCAGTTTGTAATTGACATCTTCCTGAATTTTTTTTGAAAATGTCAGAAGTATGGTTGAATGATTTCCGAAAAACTCGACAAAATCAGGTGAATTTAGTTGATTGTCAATGTTATAGTTGTCGGCATCCAAGGCGGTTGTTTCGTCAATCGCCTCGTTGAATTTCAAAGTGATTTGGTTTTCATTCAGAATATTTATGTTTTCAAGTTCCGGAGGCGTCTCATCAACTATCTCCGGTCCGATGTAAACGTCGTCGAGATAAACTCTTTGGGCGTTTGACTTGCTGTATGTTATCTCAATGCCGAAGTCGCCTGTCGGCTCGTATGTTTTATCAACGCATTGACATTCAAGCAGATATTCATCATTATTATTTTTGTCGATGAAGATTTGCCAAAGTCCGTCGTTGTCTCTGACAATTTTAAAAGAGGCAGAAAACGGCGATGCAATGAAAGTGTCGGTCCCTCGGCAGATGCTGATGTTTTCTGTGCCGTCAACACGTTGTAAATCAACTACATCTTGACTTCCAGCCTCACCAAGCCGAATAAAATAATTTTCACAAAGATAAATGTCGGTGAAGTTGTTTGACGACGGCGCGAAGGCTTCTCTTATCCAGAAACGCCACTCACGGCCTTTGTCGTCACCTGAATCCTGCTGGCACCGGCTGTTGGCATCAACGATGAACAGCGAGGCGTTTCCTCCAACAGTGGCGTTCAACTGCAGCTGATGATTCGCATTTACACAGAAAACGCTGTCAGTGCCAGTCCAGACAGGCTCTTGCGTGAAATCACCGTCAGAGAAATCATCGGTGATCTGCGCTGAAATTGTCGGCCCCATTACTATCAAAAGGTGCCACAGAAATAACGATAATATTTTTACTTTCATAACTGCCAAAGTTTTGAAAAATTTGTGTACTTTTGCGCAAAAGTATAACAAAAAAACAGGACTTTTTCAATTGTAAAAATATTTTACACGTAAAATCGTAAAATAGTTTAATTGTAAAGAATTTTTAACAGAAAATAGTTTGTTTGTAAAGAAATTTTAACAGAAAACAGATGAGAATAGCGGTCATTGGGGCATCTGGATTGGTCGGACATAAGATGTTGCAGGTGCTTGAGGAGCAGAAAATCCATATCGATGAGTTGATTGTGGCGGCCTCCGAGCGTTCGATAGGCAAGAAAATCGTGTTTTGCGGCAAGGAATATACATTTGTTTCTGTCGGGCAGGCGATAGAGATGCGTCCCGACATCGCCATTTTCTCGGCTGGCTCCGACGCATCGCTGAAATACGCGCCGTTGTTTGCAGAGAAAGGCACCTACGTCATCGACAACAGCTCGGCCTGGCGTCGGAAAGACGGCATCCCGCTTGTGGTGCCGGAGATAAATGCAGACGACATAAACGTTGATACTCACATAATTGCGAACCCGAATTGCTCGACAATCGGGCTTGTGATGGCACTCGCGCCGATGCACCGGCGTTACGGGATAAAACGTATCGTGGTCTCGACATATCAGTCGGTGAGCGGCAGCGGCCTCAAAGGTCTCAACCAGCTCCACTGCGAACAACGCGGCGAGAAAGCCGAAACCCCGGCTTATCCGCACCAAATCCACGAAAACATCCTCCCGCACGGCGGCACTTTCAACGACGACGGCAGCACCACGGAAGAGGAGAAACTCGTTTTTGAAACGAACAAAATCATGCACTCCGACATAAAGGTCTCGGCGACGGTGGCTCGCGTCCCGGCTTACGGCGGACACTCGGAGTCGGTCAATGTTGAGTTCACGCAACCTTACGATTTACAAGAACTTAAAGCGGAAATCGCGAAGTTTCCGGGCATCGTGATCGCTGACGACCCGAGCCGGAACGTCTATCCGACACCGCTGATGGCGTATGACAGAGACGAGGTCTTCGTCGGCAGAATGCGCCGCGACAACAGCATCGAAAACGGCTTCAACTTCTGGGTCGTGACCGACAATATCCGCAAAGGCGCGGCCACCAACGCGGTGCAAATCGCAAAAATTGTTTTAGAAATGTTAAAAGAAAAGAGAAATAAAAAAATGTGCCTGTAAGGCACTATTTGAATAACCGAGTACATGGAGGCGAAGCCGACATGTGCCCGGCGACAGAAAATAAAATGAAGATTTATCATAACATATTGGAATTCAAGCCTGTGCGAAATGCGGTTGTCACCATCGGGACATTCGACGGCGTGCATCGCGGGCATCAGGTCATCTTGAAAGACATGGTGCGGAAAGCGCATGAAATCGGCGGCGAGACGGTCGTGGTGACGTTCTATCCGCATCCGCGACAGGTGCTTTGCATCGGCGACAACAGCCTCCGCCTGATCTCCACACAAGAAGAGAAAATAAAACAGATGGATGCCTTGGACATTGACAATCTGATAGTTATAAAGTTTACGAAAGAGTTTTCAACATTGTCTTCAGAGGATTTTATCAGGAATTACATCGTCGAAAAAATCAAACCGGCAATGCTGGTAATCGGCTACGACCATCATTTCGGGAACAACCGTCTCGGCGATTTTGAGATGCTGAACGGACTCGGTGCGGAAAACAATTTCAAAGTGGAACGCGTGCCGGTGCAAGATGTTGATAATGTTGTAGTAAGCTCGACAAAAATCCGTAACGCCTTGCAGACGGGCGACATCCGTCAGGCCAACAGTCTTCTCGGACATCAGTTTTCATACACCGGAATCGTGGTTCACGGCATGGGCTTGGGTCGTCAGATGGGCTATCCTACTGCTAATCTGGAAGTCGCACTCGAATATCGTCTCATCGAGAAGCCAGGCGTCTATGCCACTTTCGTCGATTTCGACGGCAAGACGTTGCCTGCGATGACGTACATCGGCCGCCGCCCGACGGTGAACGACAACCGTCCCGCCACGATAGAGTCGCATCTCATCGGCTTCGACGGCGACCTTTATGGCAAACAGCTGACGCTCAGGTTCGTTGACCGGGTCAGAGACGAGAAGAGGTTCGACGGCCTCGATGAGCTGAAACGTCAGATTAACATTGATGAACAGACAATCATTAATATCTTAAATAAATTATCATGAAAAAACTCTTAGCATTAATCACAGTTATCTGCCTTTTCTCAACAGTTAAGGTTAATGCCTGCACCAACTTCCTTATTACAAAAGGTGCATCGGCTGATGGTTCAACAATGATTTCGTATGCCGCTGATTCTCACGTACTTTACGGTGAGTTGTATCATTATCCGGCAGCCGATTACCCTGAAGGCGCGATGCGTGACCTTTACGACTGGGACAGCGGCCGTTATCTCGGGCAAATTCCGGAAGTGCGTCACACTTATAATGTTGTCGGCAACATGAACGAATGGCAGCTCGCCATCGGCGAGACGACCTACGGCGGCCTCGAATGCCTCTGGGAAGGCGAAGGCCTGATGGACTACGGCACGTTGATTTACATCTCGTTGCAGCGTTGCAAGACGGCCCGCGAAGTCATCCGTAACATCGCCGAGCTCACCGCGCAATACGGTTACATCAGCGAAGGCGAGTCGTTCTCCATCGCCGACACCGAAGAGGTCTGGATCATGGAAGTGATCGGCAAAGGCAAGTTCGGAAAAGGCATGGTGTGGGTCGCACGCCGCATCCCCGACGGCTACGTCAGCGGACACGCAAACCAGGCGCGCATCCAGACTTTCCCGCTGAAAGGCAAGAACGTCCTCACCTCCAAGGATTTCGACAAGTTCATGAAAAACAAGAAAATCGATTGCATCTATGCCGAAGATGTCATCTCTTTCGCGAAAGCTAATAATCTCTATGTCGGAAAAGACGAAGACTTCTCATTCTCAGACGTTTACGCTCCCGTTGACTTCAGCGGCGCACGTGGCTGCGACCTCCGCGTATGGGCGATGTTCAACAAGGTGGCCGACGGCATGGACGCCTATTGGGACTACGCCACCGGACGCGACATCAAACGCGCGAAGCCATACGTCAAAGGCCAGCCGCAGACCGTCGAGAACTTCCCTTCAAACAGGATGCCTCTCTGGGTCCTCCCGAAGGAGAAGGTGAGCGTCCGCGACATGATGAACTTCATGCGCGACCACCTCGAAGGCACCGAACTCGACATGTCGCTCGACCTCGGCGCGGGCCCTTTCCACTGCCCGTACCGCTGGCGCCCGATGGACTTCGAGGTTGACGGACAGGCCTACTGCCACGAGAGGACGACGGCAACACAGCAGACAGGCTTCTCGTTCGTCACGCAGAGCAACAGCCAGAACATCCCCGGAATGGGCGGCATCATCTGGTTCGGCGTCGATGACGCGGCAAGCACCGTCTATTGCCCGATGTACACCACAATAACAGAAATACCGCTCTGCTTCCGCGAAGGCAACGGCTCGATGATGGAATATTCGGAGACGGCCGCCTTCTGGATCTTCAACCAGGTCTCAAATCTCGCTTACACGAAATATGACTACATCCATCCGGAAATAGCTGAAAAACAAGACTATTATGAAGGAATGTGGATTAAGGAGACAAAAGAATTAAGGGAAAAATTTGCCGGAATTTATGAGACTGAAGGCGAAAGAGGTGTTACGAAAGCCCTCATTCAATATTCAAATTCGGCAGCCGAGAACCTCTGCGCCGACTGGAGAATGTTCTACAGACACCTCTTCGTGAAATACATGGACGGCAACGTCAAGACAGCCCGGAAAAAACCTGAGGGATACAAATATTACGCTCCGAAAGTCGAACAGCCGAAATACAGCGACGAGTTCTATAAGGCGATTATCGAACAGACAGGAGACAAGCTGAAAGTGTATTAGTTTGAAAGTAGAAAGTTTATAAAGTTTATAAAGTAGAAAGTTTATAAAGTAAAAAGTGCGCGGGGCGATGAGGATTTTATTGCCGCCGCGCATTTTTTTTGAATATTTGTAGAAACCAGCGTTTATTTGCTTGACTTTTCTTATCTTTGCCGCCATGAAAAACCTCCTCGCCATATTGTCAGCAATCGTCGTCTTCGCCTCGTGTTCCGACAGGGCGGGCGGCTGGCATTCCGCGCCGGAGCTGCAAGCGGCGCATGAGCTGATGCAGGAACGACCCGACAGCGCGTTGAAGGTATTGATTGGTTTCGACTTTGACGACAGCACGAGCCGCTCAGTCGTGAACGAATACCAGATACTTGTGGCGGAGGCACTTTATAAGAACGATTATCAGCAGACCAACGCCCCGGCCGTCATCGCTGCGACTGCTTATTACGACAGCGTCTTTGAGAAATATCCGAAGAACAGCGGCCTCGCCTTCGAGACGGCGCGGGCACACTACTACAGGGCCGTCGGCGAGACGGAGGACGACGACATCGTGGCGGCGTGCGCCGACTACCTCAAGGCAGTTGATATTTTGGAGACCGCTTCCGTTGAGTTCGATTCTGTTAATTCAAACCTGACAGCATGCATTTATAAAGGTGTCGGAGATTTGTTCGCAAACGAGTGCAGCGGCAAACAGGCAATAGAAAATTATCAGGCTGCAATCGTATTTTCTGATTTTCTGGACAATAACGATAAATTTTGCCTTCTACGAAATATTGGTGATGTTTATTTCAATGACAATGAATATGATAGCGCATTGTGTTACCATGAGAAGGCGGTCAGATTCTGTCGCGATGTTTCGCTTCAGATCGAAGTGTCAAACCAGATTGTGACAACTTTCCTTGAAAGGGACTTTGAAAATACAGACGAGGCAGTCGCTTATTTCTATAAAAAAAACTTTGAATATCAGAACAAATACATCAAATTTGAATGCGCCCAGCGTCTCGCCGCCATTTTCGAGTCAATCGGCAATGACGAGCAATCGACATTTTATAAGAATTATGCTTCCAACAATGCCATCAGGGAGATGAACCGTGGCGCGAAAACAAGAGAACTCATCGAGTTTTACGACAATTACAAGCATGAGAAACAAAAGAATCTGCTGAAAAAACAAATTCTGGTTTATTCATCAATCGCTGCCGGAATCGCCATCATCGTTTTTGTCCTGACATGTATCTTTCACAGAAAGCAGAAGAAACGTCTCGCCGAAGAGATTTCCGAAAAGGAAAATGCCGCCGCCGGTGTGAAATGGATGCTCTCTGTGGCAAATGGGAGATTTGAGAACGCACGCCGGAAAATCACTGAGCAGCAGGAAGTCATCAAGGCTAAAAATGAAGAGATTGACGACATGCGCCGTGCAACAGCCGCGCGTCCAGCGGAGGAATGCCTGAATGCTTTCCGCGCATCCGATGTGTGTGTCACAATAATTTCACGCATCAAGGAACTTGATGCCAAGGGAATAAAATTCACTGAACTTGAACCGCTTACAAACTATGAGCTTTCGGAATTGCGACGTGTCGCTGATGCCAGCCTCAACAAGTTCACAGCCAGAATTACGGGCAAATATCCAAAACTGAAAATTGACGACCTGAACTTCCTCTGCTTGTGTCTGCTCGACATTCCCAGCAGTGCCATGCCAATGCTTCTCGGCAAAAGCCGTGGCACCGTGTGGAACAGGGCAAAGAAAACAGCCTCAATAATGGACATGAAGCCACATGAAACCATTTTGCAAGTGCTGACAAGCATGATTTAGTGACTTGTAACATATTGTTTTACAAGTTTATAGCCTATTTTATTGAACAAATTAAACAATTTTTTCCGAATACAATACGGATTTTCCGTTGTACTTTTGCGAAAAATCTGACGTGAAACTTTCAATAATCATGATAGATATGAGGAAATACATTGTTGCAATTCTATTAATGTTGGAATTCATCCCGGCGAAATCCCAATACTGGTTTGACGAGCCGATAATTAATCTTGATTCGGCACAAATCCAAGTCATGTATCAGCTCACTTATGTGGACGACACAAATCATGTCAATTTCAAAAAACAGGAGAAACAGATATTGATAACCGGGTATGAAGCGAGCTGCTATCAGTCGTATAACCATCACAAATTACATTCGATCGGCCGACAAAAACAATTGGAAGGCAATTTGATGGAATGGATGCAGGGAGGTTTATCTGCAGCCGAATTCAGCTGCGAGTTTTCATACATTATTTACAAAAAACATCGTGGCGATACGATTATTACAACAGACAGGGTTTTCACAATCGGTTCGTTCAGATATGAGGAAGACAAAAGCTGTTTTAATTGGGAGATAACCCAAGATACAGCTACGATTCATGGGTACGTCACCCAAAAGGCGGTATGCGATTTTGGCGGTCGGTGCTGGGAAGCGTGGTTCACCGCTGAAATCCCAATCAGCGACGGGCCATACAAGTTCTGTGGTCTGCCGGGTCTGATATTGAAAATTGAAGATACAAAAGGTCATTACGTGTTCGAGATGACATCAGTGGAGGCGGTGGAGAAAGGTGCGATGGTGGAGTATCTTGACAGGGAGGATTATATAATGACAACCAAGAAAAAGTTTTTTAAGGTATTGGATGACAGCAACAAAAATCTTGTCAACAAGGTAAGGGAGGCTGGCGGTGACGCATCAACAGCTCATCGCGTCAACGAGTATGAGATATCAAAAAACAACCCGCTCGAACTTGACAGGAAATGAGAAAAACCGCGGCTATAGTATTGATGTTCACGTTCGCGGCGGTTCCTGCGAGTGCACAGACTGTCATAAACGGAAGTATAACCGATTTGGGCGGCAAGCCGGTTTCGAACATCAGCATTATGGTGCATGAAGCCGGGAACGCCGCAATCCTGGCTTACAGCTTCTCCGACACAGACGGATATTATGAAATCACCGTCATCAGCCACGCTGACAGCCTTGACGTGAAAACCAATTCGATATTTCATAAAAAGGAAATTGTCCGTGTCGCAAACAATTCACAGTCAATATATTTCGTCCTGAAAGACGAGGTTCAGGAACTGGAAGGTGTCACCGTGACGGCACGACCTATTGAGCAGAGAGGCGACACGTTGGAGTATTTCGTTGGGTCGTTCGTTCAAAAAGAGGACAAAAGCATCGAGGATGTGCTGAAGAGAATGCCTGGCATTGAAGTCACGAATAACGGACAGATTATTTATCAGGGTGCGCCGATTCATAAGTTTTACGTCGAAGGCATGGATCTGATGGACGGGCGTTATGTCACGGTGAGCCACAACCTGCCCCATCAGTCGGTGGCTTCGGTGGAGATTTACGAAAATCACCAGCCAATAAGGATATTAAAGGACAAGGTGTCGTCGGAACAGGCGTCGCTGAACATCAGACTTTCCAAGAACGTGGCGGCGACAGGGTCAGGCAGGGTCGGCATCGGAGTCGCGCCGTTTCTGTGGGATATATCGCTGACACCGATGCTTTTTTCAAGCAAGATGCAGATGGTGGTGTCGTACCAGACCGACAACACAGGCAACGACCTGATGATGTTCACGAAACAGATGACATACGAGCAGCTTTCAAACGACCGCCCGACAAAAAACGAAGGGGAACTTTCGGTACGGCAACCAAATCCACCTATACTTGACCAACGCCGTTATCTCGACAACACTTCGCACCTCGCCAATTTCAACATACTTTTCCCGATGGGCAATACGATGCAAATGAGGGCCAACGTCTATTACCTCAACGACTTGCAGAGACAGTCGGCGGAACAAAAAACCACATTGTATCTCCCCTGCGACACGACATCATACACCGAGAGACTCGATAACAAACTCTACGACCAGCAGATTTTCGGAACAGTGACATTCGACAGGAACGACAAGAGTTTCTACCTTAACGACAAAATCGATTTTTCAGGGAAGTGGCAGTCATCGTTAGGTCATCTTCTTAATAATGAAAATGTTATCAATCAAGACCTTGACCAAAATCCACAGTGTTTTTCAAATGACCTGAGAATCATCTTCCCTGCGGGGAAGCACCTTTTTGATTTCGTCTCATTCAATTCATACGGCGTGACACCTGAAATATTGGAGATTGAACCGGGCGTTTTTCCCGAGTTGCTCAACGACAGCATCTCGTATTCAAAAACGCGTCAGGAACTTGATAAGAAACAGTTTTACACCGATGAGTCGTTCAGCGGAATCTTCACATTCGGGAAAATCAACATGATCGCGAAAACAGGTTTCAAATACCTCAAAAAAAATGTCAACTCGCGTCTTTTGCAATTCGGAAATGATGTAACACATTCTTTCGCAAAGCCTTATTTGAGAACAGATTTTGAGTACAAAATCAAGCGGATAACGCTCACGCTGAATCTTCCTCTTTCACTCAACATCGCAGAAAATGATTCAAAAACATCCGGGAACCAATCAATAGAGAAGTTATTTTTCAGTCCGAGCCTTTCATTCAAAATGGTTGCCGGCGACTTCTGGACGTTTTATCTTTCAGGTAGGTTCGAGCAGAGCATTGACAATTTTGACCATTATTACGAAAATTTCATCCTGAAAGATTACAACAGCCTCGTCGTCGAGTTCGCGCCGTTGTCGGTTTCATACAAGACGAATGGTAAAGCAAGAATCGTTTACAAACAGCCGTTTATATCGTTAAACGCTTCATTGTCTTATAGTTACCAATATCGTAAATCGGAAATGACGTGCAAATATTTCGTTGACAGGAACGGTGCGTCGGTGCTTGAGATGGTCGAGCAGCCAAACAACTCGGATTATCACATTGTACATGCATCGGTAAAAAAGTTTTTCTCCAAAATCCGCACGACATTGGGCTTGAAAGGCAGTTTGGCATTTTTGAAAAGTCACACGATATTAAACGAAAGTTTTATGGCAACTTCTTCAGTTTCAACAAGTTTATCGCCCGACGTGATGATAAAGATTACCGAATGGCTGCATCTCGACTATTCACTGAACTGGAATGTGATTGTCTCAAAAACCGATGGCGAAGAGAGAAACAGGGTGAATTACCTGCGTCACAACTGCGACCTGCTCATGTTCCCAGGGCGCGACCATCTTGTCTGCCTCACATCAGAAATATATGATTATCAACAAGAAACATGTCTTTATATGGATATTTCATATCAATATTCGTTGCGGAAACTCAAGCTCGACTTCGAGCTGAAGCTGTCGAATATTTTCAACAGCGATGCTTACGTCTCATATTACACCGGCGATTTCTCGTTCATGGAGTCGGTTTACAAACTGCGTCAGCGTGAGATTTTCGCATCGGTGAAATTCCGGTTTTGAAACGTGAATGCAATTTTCACCACGAATTGCACGAATCTATCACCACGAATAACACGAATAACACGAATTTTCACCCTGAAACTTCTGATGGTTTCAAAGTTTCCTCCTAACCACCTAACCACCTCAATCTCCTAACCACCTTAATCTCCTAATTACCTCAATCTCCTAATTACCTCAATCTCCTAAAAAACTTTTTTGTATCTTTGCCGCCATGAAAAACCTCCTCGCCATATTGTCGGCCCTGATGCTCGCCGTCACCGCGATGTCCTGCTCTCACGGCAGAAGCGACCGCGCGGCAGACACGCTCTACCGCGTGGAATGTTTCTATCAAATGTACCCCGACAGCGCGTTGCGGATCCTCGACACATTAGATGTTGACGCGCTTTCGGCGAAGGAAAGGGCGCATTACTGCCTCCTCAAGGCGGGCGTGAGAGACATGATGTGGCGAAACGACGCGGAGACGGACTCGCTTTTGCAGGAAGCCTTCGACTATCTCATCGGTGGCCGCGACAAGTACTATGAAGCCATGGCTTATATGGCGCTGGCGAGGCAATATGGCTTGAACGGCGAGGGGATTCAGACCATCCTCGACTGCCGCCTGAAAGCCCTGCAAAGCATCGGGCAGTGCCGGCATGTGGATGAACGGCTGATCCGTTTCTCACCCGTCCCGACCGACGAACAGAATGAGATCGACCGCATGAGATACGCCATCCACCAACGCATAGGCATGTCGTACGCCGCATCGGGTTATTACAGGGAAGGCATCGGGCATCTGAAGCAAGCCGACAGCTATTACGCCGAAAAGGAAAATTTCAGATGCAGACTCATCACCGCATTCCCGTTGGGAATGTCGTATCTGGCTGTCAATGAATACGACAGCTGCCTGATGTATTATCAGGTCGGGCTGCGTTCCGCCGAAGCAATCGGCGACACCGTCGAGGCTTCATATTTCCATAATGCGCTGGCCACATATTATCTCTATTGCTATGAGACACAGCATTATGAAGATGAAGAAGACGGGATGGCGCTGATCCGCCGTGCGGTTGATGAATGTCATTTGGGCTTGGAGGACCTGCGTCACATCGATGAGAAGCTCTCGCGTGTCTATCGCTGCGAGCTGCTTGAAGACCTGACGCAAGCCCATTTCAACCTGCGGCAATACGACTCCTGTGTCTGTTACGCCCGGATGGCGGAGGAGATGAGAGATGAATCAAAAAACAGCGGCCTTTTGGACAAATATCTGTACAAGTCATACAAAGCCCTTGGCGATGAGGCGAATGCAGCCGTCTATGCTGAAAGGCTGGTGGGAAACGTTTCCCGTGACGGCGTCGAGCAGAAGGCCGTGGCCGAGGTGAAGGCCGAATACGACAAGCAGCTGGAGATGCAGCGCATGGAAAGCGAGCACAAGTTGAGACGTTACCGCCTTTATCTCTGCATCGCATTGCTTGCCGTCGCGCTGATGGCTTTGCTCTGGACGGCGTTCCGCTATCGCAAGAACAAGGAATTGGAGACGCTGAAGCTCCGTGACGCGCAGCACCGGCTGCAATCGGAGCTGGAGAAGACCTCGCGGCATCAAAAGGAGATGCTGCGGCAGCGGGTCATGGCGATGTATCAGGCGGGAGGCGGCGACAGGCTGCGGCGTATCATGGATGAGTTCGGCGACGCCTATCCGTCGGCCGCGGAGAATATCCGTCGTGTCTGCCCGAATCTCAACGACACCGAACGCCGCATCGTCATACTTTCGTTCCTCGGCTTCCGTGCGAAAGAGGTGGCCGACCTGCTGGGGCTGAAGGAAAACACGGTGACGCAATACCGCTCAAACATCAAGAAAAAAGCCGACGCCGACATCGTCTCCACCTTTATTGGGTGACAAAAACCTATATTCTTTATTTTATAAAATATTGTTTTTCAGTTGTTTGCGCTTTTCGTAAAGCGTAAAAACCTATATTATGGCCTTATGTCGGGCATTCCGGCGTTTTTTTGTCATAACTTTGGTGGAAAAAAATAAATAAGGAAACAGAATTTTTCAATTCATAAATAATTTAAACACAATTTCAATTCACAAAAAAAATTTTAAACAAAATGAAAAAAGTATTATTTTCGGCGGCCATGTTCGCCACAATCGCAGGCGTGATGCTTATGACATCATGCAAGAAACAACAGGACACAATTGTAAAAAAAGATGCAGCACCATTCGAGCAGGGCGTTTCGGGAAGCGAGCAGAAAATCATTGACTTCATCGACTCGTATTCGGCGTTCAAGAAAGGCGCGAAGGTCGAAGGTGAGTCTGTAAGCCTTGAAGAAGCCCGCTGGCAGTGGGAGACGACGTTCAACTACTGCTATGGGTTCACGCAAAGCCATCTTCTGAACATGAGAGCGGACACCGTGTCCGTCAGCGTGCCGGAGGCGGACGGCGAAGGCAACATCTCCTACAGTGACCTGCTTGGTACATACGGGGCGATTATTGATGCAGTGCGCAAGGCGTACGCAAATATCGATATGGATGCGAAGACGCTTCAATTTGTCATGATGGATGTCGAAGACAGCAGCAGGGACGCCATGAATGTACGGGTAATCTTGAATACCGGAAGCGATGTCGTTGACGGCGTTGACACCGTCTATACGGGGCCTTGGTACGGTGTCCCATTTGTATATGGCGAATGCTATCCATGGGGGTTGGCCGGGCCATTTTCGACGATGGACAACGCCGCCCACCAGTTGCAGAACAAAATAGAAATATACGACGCAAACCATTCATACTATTATGTCCCTTGCCCGAATTGCTACACATACATTGAAAACATTAATAGTGTGGTCAACCTTTCTGGTCAAAATGACAATAATTTGTTCTATATTCAATGTGAAACAGGAAATGAACTTTCAAATTATCAAATTTGTTGGACAGACTTAAACAGATATTATGCTTATTATATTCAATTAGGCCATTATGAAAATATGCCAACTAATTTATATAATCAAGATTGGTATTACCGAACTATAGTTAAACCTTATAATCACAAATACACAGGTTGGCATAATGTGCAAGTTCTCAATTGTACACGTCATTGGAGACACAATGATGAATATCCTATCACAATTGATCCAGAAGAATTGACGGACGAATAATGTCATACTAATAATGTGGGTGGCTGAATAATTATTTTCAGCCACCATTATTAAACGAGTATAAAATTATTAACATGAAAAAAGTAATATTAATTTTTTTGTTTTTTGAAATTATCTTTCATAATGCTGTCATGGCGCAGGAAGTGGAGGAATTCGCTTCAATAGACACGTTGGAATATTTTGGCAAACTGTTTTATCATAATAATGACGAACTTCTTGTAAGTGCCGAAAACAGCGACTATTATTGGTTACTGAAATATGACAACAACGGTGAAATCATCGACAGCGAACTTATTTGCGAAAAGAACAATAATTTCGCACAGTTAGAACGGCATCCTGATGGTTCGGCATGGATGTTCAGATTGAATTACAGCAATGATACCGTCACCTTACAAGGTGCGCACATTGGAGAGGATCTGTCGCTCGAATACATTGATTTTGAATGGTATGAGACAGGCGTAGAAAATTTTGACAGGTCAGAATGGCACTGGATTCTGAACAAAGACAACACCATTTTCTTCGCACATAATGTTGACAGCCTGTTTTACAAACAAGACAGTGGCGAGCCTTATCATATTCCGCTGTCATACGGTGGAATGAGAATAAGTAAATTTGGAGAGGACGGCAGTTTCCTCAAGGAAATTGTTCTGAAAGACATACTTCATTCCGGTTTCTTATATGAAATGATTCCGACTCCCGACACACTCGGTTTCCGTTTGATACTGATGGCATCTAACGCCACTACCGCAGGTGTGAAAAATAAATGCGTGACATACGACTCTGAAATGGATACCGTATCGATAAAGGCGAATGTTGATGAGCTGTCGTACCCGCACCTTTGCAGTCTTCAGATGTCATATTTTTGTACGAATCCGTACAACGGTAAGACATATTCCATAAATGATGAAACATTCCCTGCATACAACAATATTCCTGCACATGAGGCAGACATAATGATGGGAATGTGGGACGAGGACTTCAACCAAAAGGCTTATACATACGGGCTTATAACTCCAACAAGCAGTGCTGGTGGATATGAAAATTCCATTGTATTCGATGAGAATGGCGGAGTGTATATGATTGGAGGTATGGATAAAGTGGGATTTTGTGTGTACAATCTGTATATTGTCTATCTTGATGAAAATTTGAATAAATTAAAAGAGATTTATTACAAAGACGATTTTTTGGCGACAGATTTCAGGTGCGGTTTATGTTATAGTCCTGATGACGCTCTTGTATTCAATTGTCACACGTTTGATCCAAAAACTCAGGAGATGAAATATTATTTGTATAGAGTTCCGCACGAGGCCTTCCTCGGCATCGACGAGGCACACGACGCGGGTTTTGCCGTCGCCGTCGCCTACCCGAACCCGGGCGGCAGCACCTTGAACATCAGGACCGCGCTCACCGGCTCGCACGTGGAGCTTTACGACACTGGCGGGAGGCTTGTCTGTATGCAGGAAATCACCGATGCCGTAACCTCAATAAATACCGAGAAATTGCCATCTGGGGTCTATGTCTGGAAAGTGATCAAGGACGGCAGCGAGGCCGAGAGCGGGAAGTGGGTGA
>CALBNV010000034.1 GCA_937896895.1 uncultured Bacteroidales bacterium
AATAAGATAACATTGACTCATGAATCAGAATCCGGAGCAACAAGCTCGAGATAAAATAGATTCCTTATTGGAAGCGGCAGGTTGGGTAATTCAATCAAAAACCAAGATTGATTTCTCGGCTGGTTTGGGTGTTGCCGTGCGCGAATATCAAACAGATGCAGGTCCGGCAGATTATGTTCTTTTTATTAACCGGAAACCTGTTGGCATTATTGAGGCGAAACGCGAAGAAGAGGGAGTGAATCTTACGATGGTGGAGGAACAGTCTGTCCGTTATGCAAATGCCACACTGAAATATCTGAACAACGAGCCGTTGGTGTATGTGTATGAAACGACGGGAACGGTTACTCGTTTCACCGATTACAGCGATCCGAAGCCACGAAGCCGTGCAGTGTTCGCCTTTCATAAACCAGAAACCATCGCAGAATGGATTCGCAACGGAAGAAGTTTGCGTAGCAGATTGCAGGATTTCCCAACATTAGATGAAACTGGCTTGCGTCCGGCACAGATTAAGGCGGTTGAGAATTTGGAAGAATCGTTTAAAAACAATCGTCCTCGCGCTTTGATTCAAATGGCAACGGGCGCAGGAAAGACATTCACTGCAATCACGTTTATTTATCGTCTGCTGAAATTCGCAAAGGCAAAACGTATCTTATTCCTTGTCGATACCCGCAATTTGGGCGAACAGGCGGAACAGGAATTTATGAATTTCCGTCCGAACGACGACAACCGCAAGTTTACTGAATTGTATAATGTTCAGCGGTTAAATTCAAGTTATATAGCGAGCGATAGCCAAGTGTGCATTTCTACCATTCAGCGTTTGTATTCCATTTTGAAAGGCGAGGAATTGGACGAAAGCGCAGAAACCGACAATCCAAACGAATCTACTTGGTTGCAACAAAAGCTGAAGGAACAAAAAGCCGTTCCTGTGGAATATACGGCAAAGGTTCCGATTGAACAGTTTGATTTTGTCGTAATAGATGAATGTCACCGAAGCATTTACAATCTTTGGAAACAGGTTTTGGATTATTTCGATGCGTTTTTGATTGGCCTTACCGCAACGCCCGATAAGCGGACATTCGGTTTCTTCAACGAAAATGTGGTGAGCGAATATACTTACGAGCAATCGGTGGTTGACGGCGTGAATGTGCCGTACGATGTTTATACCATAGAAACTGAAATTTCTAAAAACGGCGGCTTGATTAAGGCTGGCTGGCATATAGATTATCGCGATAAGGCTACCCGCAAGACTCGTTGGCAACAGGTTGACGAGGATGTGGAATACAAAAAGAACGACTTGGATAAATCGGTGGTGAATCCAAGCCAGATTCGTACCGTGATACGTCAGTTCAAGAAGGCGTTGATGGAAGAGATTTACCCGAACCGCTACGACGAAAACGGGCAGTACGAAGTCCCCAAGACATTGATTTTTGCCAAAACCGACAGCCACGCCGACGATATCATCAAGATCGTCCGCGAAGAGTTCAACGAGAGCAACGATTTCTGTAAAAAGGTAACCTACAAGATTGACGAAGATCCGAAGTCTGTACTGAACCGTTTCCGCAATCAGTATTATCCTCGTATTGCGGTAACGGTAGATATGATTGCAACAGGAACAGATGTTAAGGCTCTTGAAGTTCTGTTGTTTATGCGCGATGTTCGCAGTGCGAATTACTTTGAACAGATGAAAGGGCGTGGAACCAGAACCATTAACGAGGATTCCTTGCAACTGGTGAGCAAGACCGCCTCGGCAAAGACACACTTTGTGATTGTTGATGCTGTTGGTGTAACACAGACAAAGAAAACCGACAGTCGCCCATTGGAACGCAAGCCTACGGTTCCGTTAAAGGATTTGCTGGGGGCTGTGACTATGGGTGTTGCCGAAGAAGATTTGTATGTCTCTTTGGCAAACCGATTGATTCGCCTGAACAGGGAAATAACGGAAAAGGAGCGCGAGAAAATAGAATCCCTTGCAAAAGGAAAGGGGTTGGGACAAATGAGTGCGGAATTGTTGAATGCTTTCGATTTCGACAAGATAGAAGATGAGGCACAGTTGGAATTGCGTAAAATTCCTCAAACGGAAATCACGCCTGCTATAGAAGAACAAATTCGCGCAAAGGCACAACAAAAACTTGCCGATGTCGCCAGCAGTACCTTCAATGGCGAATTGAACGAATATATTGTTACCGTTCGCAACCTGCACGACCAGAAAATCGACAGCATTAACATTGATACTGTTGTGCTAAGCGGATTTAATAGCTTTACCTTGGGAAAAGCCAAGGAAACCATCAAATCCTTTACGGAATATCTGGAGCAGCACAAGGACGAGATTATGGCATTAAGCATATTCTACAACCAGCCTTACAACCGCCGCAACCTCACTCTGAAAATGGCGCAGGAACTGCTCGAAAAACTGAAGCAAGACAAACCTTTGCTTGCCCCTTCGTATGTGTGGGATGCCTATTGCGCTGTTGAAAATGTGAAAGCGAACCAGCCAAAGGCGGAACTTACCGCATTGGTGTCGTTGGTGCGCCACGCTTGCGGAATCGACAAAACATTGGCGGCTTTCGACAGTGTGATAGATAAGAATTTTAATGCATGGCTGTTCCGCCAACACACCGGTAACCGCAACCGCTTTACGCAGGAGCAAATTGACTGGCTGCGCATGATTAAAGACCATATCATTAGCAGTTACCACCTCGATTTAGACGACTTGGACTACACACCATTCGATGCACAAGGTGGACGGGGAAAAATGTACCAATTGTTTGGGAATGAGATGGAGAAGATTATTGAGGAATTGAATGAAGTGTTAGTGGCGTAAAAAAATGGAAAAATTCAGGAATAAATATCGAATAGAATCCAATCGCCTGCAAGGATGGAATTACGCCAATTCAGGCCTTTATTTCATTACAATTGTTACCGCAAATCGTATGTGTGTATTCGGTAATGTGGAAAATGGAGAAATGCGATTTTCCCAATTAGGGGAAATCGCATATGATGAATTTCTGAAATCGTTTGAAATACGGAAGGAATTACAATTAGGCGCATTTTGTTTGATGCCCAATCATTTACACGCCATTGTCGGGTTGGAAAACCATATTACGGAAACAAACGTTGAAAATGAACCATTGCAACAATGCGAATCGCAACCGCACGGCATTGCATATCGTTCGCCAAAATCAATTTCGTCATTTGTGGCACAATACAAATCGGCGGTCGTATCACAATACGACGATTTGGTGGATGCCACCAATGTCGGTGAAAAATACAATCGTACAAATCCCTTGTGGCAATCCAATTATCACGACCATATTATTCGTACACAATTGGAATACAATACAATAGAAAATTACATTTACAACAATCCATTGAAATGGAATGACGATAAATTTTTTCAATTATGATTCAATATCCAATATATTGTCGCATTTCCAAAACGAATGATTCCATTGTCGGAACGGACGATTTCATCGGCGGAATGAATAACCCCGTCGGCGGGATGAATAACCCCGTCGGCGGGATGAATGATTTCATCGGCGGAATGAATGATTGCGTTGTCGAAACAAATGATTGCATCGACGGAACGAATGATTGCATCGACGGAACGAATGATTGCATCGACGGAATGAATGGTTCCATTGGTGTAGAGACGCACGGCCGTGCGTCTCTACAATATGACACCAACAATCCAATAAACAATCAAACCACCAACAATCCGTTGAAATGGAATGACGATAAATTTTTTCAATTATGATCCAATACCCAACATATTGTTCCATCGCAGAAACGAATGATTCCATTGCGGGTTCCATCGTCGCCGTAGAGACGCACGGCCGTGCGTCTCTACAATGCGGAAATGGCCGTGCGTCTCTACAATATGACACCAACAATCCAATAAACAATCAAACCACCAACAATCCGTTGAAATGGAATGACGATAAATTTTTTCAATTATGATCCAATACCCAACATATTGTTCCATCGCAGAAACGAATGATTCCATTGCGGGTTCCATCGTCGCCGTAGAGACGCACGGCCGTGCGTCTCTACAATGCGGAAATGGCCGTGCGTCTCTACAATATGACACCAACAATCCAATAAACAATCAAACCAACAACAATCCGTCGAAATGAAATGATGATAATTTTTTTCAATTATGATTCAATACCCAACATACAAACTCGGTGAAATCTTATCCTACGAGCAGCCAACGAATTACATTGTTGAATCGACAGAATATGATAATTCATATCCTACACCTGTTCTTACGGCAGGAAAATCTTTCATTTTGGGTTATACAAATGAAAAAGAAGGGGTGTATGACAAATTGCCTGTAATAATTTTTGATGATTTTACGACAGCATCAAAATATGTCGATTTCAAATTTAAGGTAAAATCTTCTGCAATGAAGATCTTATCTTGCAATGAGAAAATAGCAGATATAAAGTATGTGTATTACTTTATGCAGATAACAAACATTCCATGTGATACACATAAACGATATTGGATTTCTGATTATTCAAAAGTTGAAATCCCCCTTCCCCCTCTCGCTACCCAGCGCACCATAGTCACCCGCATAGAATCCCTCTTTGCCGAGTTGGACAAAGGCGTGGAAAAACTGAAAACCGCACAGCAACAACTTAAAGTCTATCGACAGGCGGTGCTGAATGATTGCTTGACTAAAGACAGTGAGAAGTGGAAAATTGTGAAGTTGGGAGAGGTGGCGGAAATGTGTTTGGGCAAAATGTTGGATAAAAATAAAAACAAAGGAAATTATCAACCTTATTTGAGAAATGTAAATGTCCGTTGGGGCAGTTTCGATTTGGACGATTTGTTGGAAATGCGTTTTGAAGATTCCGAGCAAGAAAGATATGGCTTGCAAAATGGCGATTTGATAATGTGTGAAGGCGGCGAACCGGGAAGATGCGCAATTTGGAATGGCGAAGCACAAAATATGAAAATTCAAAAAGCCTTGCATAGAATCAGGTTAAAATCATCTGTTTCAAATAAATACATCTATTATCTGTTTTATCATTATGCTCAAAACGGATTGCTTGAGAATTATTTCACAGGAACAACGATAAAACACCTTACTGGTCAATCATTAAAATCCATTGAAATCCCTCTTCCATCTCTTCCCACCCAGCAGCGCATCGTTCAAGAAATCGAAACTCGATTATCGGCTTGCGATGAGGTGGAGAAAAACATCGCCGAATCGTTGCAACAGGCCGAGGCATTGCGGCAAAGCATACTGAAAAAGGCGTTTAGCGGGGAGTTGGTGTAAATGTGATTTATAAGTTATTTGACTTATAAATATGTTAAGTAAAAATATATGACGGTGAAAACAAAACCAAGGCAATTTTATGATGGTGTTGGTGAAATTGTAATTTTATGCAAGATATAATGCGTAAATAAAAGTATGTATCTTATAATACATAAATAAAAATACGATACATATAATGTATATGATAAAATATGAGCCAAGTTGTTCATTTTTTTATATATCTTTGCAATTGTAAATACTATGGATATGGAAAAAAAGAAAGTGGCTGTAATCACTGGCGATTTAATCAATTCACGCCAAATTTCTATCGAAAACCGAAAAGAAATCTACGCGTACATGAAATGGTGTTATTCTCATTTTGTCATTCAGCGAGGTTGCCTTACTGATTTCAAATTAGAATTTTTCAGAGGCGACAGTTTCCAGTTGCTGGTGGAAGATCCTGAAATGGCTCTGCGTATGGCATTGTTTCTACGTGCAAGATTGCGTGCTGCCTATGGAAGAAAGCATCTGCAGGAAGAACCATCGTTGTCAAAATATATGCAGAAGAGCGGCAACAAGAAACTATGGGATGCACGAATGTCTATAGGTATTGGTGACATGGAATATCGTTCAAAGTCAGTCATAACTTCCGATGGTGAAGCCTTCGTTTTGTCAGGACACGAGCTGGACAAAATGAAATCAAATGAACGTCTGACCATAAAAATGCAAGGTGTTGACGAGTATTCGTTAATGCAGTCGCAATTCAACACACTGCTTCGCTTGGGTGACGCATTGGTACAAGGGTGGACGGAAGCCCAGTCACAATTGGCGGCAGAATGTCTTTTGTTTCCTAATAAGACACAGCAAGCATTGGAAAAGGAATATGGAATTCCCCAAACTACCATAAGCCGGCGAAAATCAGGGGGACACATTGATGAAATATTGAGCTTGTGTGATTATTTTGAAAAATTAATACCGACATTGTTATGAATATAATACTTGTCATTACTGTCTTTTTGCTCGTTCATGTTTTGTTTGATTTTTATTTTCAACCGTCTGAATGGGTGGGCTCAAAAACAACCGAAGGCTTTAAGTCGAAATATTTGTATTTACACTGCTTTATATATGCTTTGGCGGTCTCAAGCTCAGTTTTCTTTTTGACACACCTATGTTGGCTGACTATAGTTTCATTTGTTGGTGTCGGCATTTCACATTTGGTAATAGATGGTTTAAAAAAGAAATATAAAGATAGTACGGCATATTTCTTTATAGACCAGTTCTTTCATATACTTGTATTAGGACTTATTGTGTGGCGGGTTTGCATGAAACAAGCTATTGAAATTGACAGGGAGTGGTTGATTGTTCTAATATATGCATTGGGATACCTGATTGTTCTAAAGCCTTTTGGTATTGCTACAAAAAACATAATGGACAATTTTGATTTCAGCCCTTCGGAAAAAGGACTTAAAGATGGCGGATTGTGGATTGGTTATATTGAACGTTTTCTGATATTAACTTTTGTTCTGATGTCCTACCATGAGGGTATAGGCTTCTTATTGGCTGCAAAATCAATATTCAGATTTGGAGAACTAAAAAATGAAACTGAGATAAAACGGACTGAATATATATTGATAGGAACCCTTTTGAGTTTCGCGTTAGCCGTTTGTGCAGGAATGTTAATGAAAGTGACGCTGAATTATTTATAAGCAATGACAGAATCAACAATAATCTCGAAAATTTGGAACATGGCCAACGTCCTTCGCGACGATGGCGTAAGTTATGGCGACTATTTGGAGCAAATCACCTATCTGCTTTTTTTGAAAATGGCAGACGAGATGAACAAACCGCCATACAACAAAGGTTTGAAGTTCCCACACGTAAAGGATGCCGAAGGAAAAGAAATTCCCGATGGCGAATTGTGCGATTGGGAAACGCTCATCAGCAAGCGCGGAGCGGAACTTGAGGCCTATTATGTGCAGATGCTCCGCAGCCTTGGCACAGAGAAAGGCATGCTTGGCCAAATCTACACCAAGAGCCAGAATAAAATTCAGGATCCGGCGAAATTGCTTCGCGTAATCGAAATGATTAACAAGGAGAATTGGTCGCTGATGGGCTCCGATGTCAAGGGTAAAATCTACGAAGGCCTGTTGGAGAAAAATGCCGAAGACACCAAGAGCGGTGCAGGACAGTATTTTACGCCTCGTGCATTGATAAAGGCAATGGTGGCGTGTGTGCGTCCAAAACCGCAGAAAACCATTATCGATCCGGCCTGTGGAACAGGAGGCTTCTTCCTCGCATCGTACGATTATCTGGCAGGACAATCATTAAACAAAGACGAAAAGCAATTCCTGAAGAAGAAGACGTTCTTTGGCAACGAAATTGTTGCAAATACGCGCCGTTTATGTTTGATGAACCTGTATTTGCACAATATCGGCGAGTTGGACAGCGAGGATTTCATTTCGCCAAACGATGCCTTGGTGGCAGACAATGGCAATCGTTACGATTATGTGCTTACAAATCCGCCTTTCGGCAAAAAAAGCAGCATCACCATTACCAACGAAGATGGCGAAATAGAAAAAGAGGATTTGAGCTACAATCGTCAGGATTTTTGGGAAACGACTTCCAACAAACAGTTGAATTTCTTGCAACATATCAAAACCTTGATGAAAATCAATGGACAGGCTGCGGTTGTATTGCCCGATAATGTGTTGTTCGAAGGTGGAGCTGGCGAGGAGATTCGCAAGCAGCTTATGAAAACCACAGAGTTGCACACGATTTTGCGACTGCCTACGGGAATTTTCTACGCAAATGGCGTGAAGGCAAATGTGTTGTTTTTCGATAATAAACCGGCAAGCAAGGAAGTGCAGACCAAGGATATTTGGATTTACGACTACCGTACAAATATTCATCATACGTTAAAGAAATCGCCATTGACTTTTGAGGATTTGGCAGACTTTATAAAATGCTATAATCCCGAAAACCGTCACAAACGTGTGGAAACGTGGAGCGAGGAAAATCCGGAAGGCCGCTGGCGTAAGTTTACCTACGACGAGGTGATAGCCCGTGATAAGACGAATCTCGATATATTCTGGTTGAAGGATAAAAGTCTGACCGACTTGGATAATCTTCCCGACCCTGACGATATTGCAGCAGAGATTATTGAAAATCTCGAGGAAGGCATCAATTGCTTCAAAAAACTATTTGGAGCAATTGGG
>CALBNV010000035.1 GCA_937896895.1 uncultured Bacteroidales bacterium
AGTTTGGAGTGTTGAGAGTGGAGAGTGGAGTTAAGAGCTGGAAAAATTGAGATTGCTCGACTCCCTGCGGTCGCTCACAAGGACGGCACCACTTGGAGAACAAAAATATTTAGTGGGGTTGCGGCTTCGCCGCAACACACTAAATATCAATTATTTAAAAAGCAAAACGTCATTGTGACCAAGCGTAGCGAGTGGAGCAAACCCATTAACCAGCCACATATAGGCGAAGCCACGATGTGCCCGCAAGCCCAGCGGCGCCAGCCACTTTCTACTTTACAAACTTTACAAACTTTCAACTTTACGAACTTTTTCCTATTTTTGCGGAAAATTTTCAAGCAATGAATTTCAAGCAATACAACCACACCGAAGAGGAGCTTCAACAACGCATTGAGGCGATATTGAAAAGACAGAACGAAAGCTGCGACCGCCGCGAGTCGCTGAAGACAATATTCCAGAGCATCGACTTCACGACTTTGGAGGCGTTCGACAACACACAGAAAATCAACGAGTTCTGCGCCAAGGCGTTGGCGTTCCAGAGCAACGGGCTGCATCTCTCCGTCCCGGCGGTTTGCATCTACAGTCCTTTCGTGAGGCAGGCGAAGGAGCTTCTCAAAGGCAGCGGCATCCGCGTCGCGACGGTGGCATGCGCCTTTCCTTCGGGGCAGATGCCCTTTGAACTGAAGAAGAAAGAGGTGGAATATTGCGTTGGACAAGGTGCCGACGAGGTCGATATGGTCATCTCAAGAGGCGCGTTCCTCGAAGGCGACTGCGACACCGTCTTTAACGAGATACAAGGCATCCGCGACATCTGCGAGCCGCCTGTCCGCCTGAAGGTTATTCTCGAGACCGGCGAGCTGAAGACCGTAGCCAACATCCGCAAGGCCAGCGAGTTGGCGATCATGGCCGGGGCAGATTTCATCAAGACCTCGACTGGGAAAGTGCCTGTTGCGGCGACGCCGATGGCAGCCATCGTGATGTGCGACACCATCAAGGAATACTACGAGGCGACAGGCCAGATGGTCGGGTTCAAGCCCGCGGGCGGCATGTCAACGGTCGAAGACGCACTCACCTATTATTATATAGTGAAGGATGTCTTAGGCGACAGATGGCTCAACAGCAGCTGCTTCCGCGTCGGGACGAGCCGTCTGGCCGGGAAAGTGATGGAAGAGCTGTTGAAATAAAACTATTTGACCTCAACACTGTTCTCGTAAAGAAATTCAGGCGCGAACCCGATTTCATTGTTCCAATCGACAGAGAAAGGGTCAAGCCTGAAGTTCTTGAAATACTCCATATTTTGAAGTTTGGTGCAAATCCCTTTGCGGGAAAGAGGCTCGAAATCGCACAGACGAACCTTGCCATCGTTGAATGTCAGCAACAGTTTGTATTCATTAACATATTGAACTCCAATGATTTTCAATATTGCAATTTCTTTTTCCATATTATTAAATTAACGGAACTATCTTCATCGGAGCCTCGCTGTTCTGAAGCCTGTTCCAGTTATCCAACAATTCATTCTTATGTAAATCGAGCCATTCATATACGAGACGAATCGCCCGGCGCGGCAGTTTTCCCGTAATCACACCGTCTTCAATAGTAATCCAGCATTCATATTCATTGTATTTCACATGGAAATGCGGAGGTTGATGGTCACTGATATACATGTAAATGACAATTCCGTAAAAAGAACTAATTTCTGGCATCATCTTAATTTTTTCAAGGTGCAAAAGTACTGATTTTTTTTTCAGAAAACACTTTTTTTGATGGTTTTTGAACTATTTTTGCGAAAAAAAAATCTGACAAGATGATCGACTTCCTTCAGAGCTGGGGTTACCTCGGGCTGTTTCTCGGTTCGTTCCTCGCCTCCACCGTCGTCCCTTTCTCCGCCGACGCGTTGATTATCGGGATGCTGGTAGCTGGCGGAAGGCCGTGGCTGTGCTTCATCTTGGCCACGGCGGGCAACTGGCTCGGCGGCATGACGTCGTACGGCATAGGTTGGCTCGGGAGATGGCAGTGGATCGAGAGATGGCTTCACGTCAAACGCGAGACGCTTGAAAAGCAGAAAATTAAAGTCGATAAGTACGGCCCGTACCTCGGACTTCTCGCATGGCTCCCCATCGTGGGCGACGCCTTCGCGATAGCTCTCGGTTTTTACAGGACGAAGCCCTTCCAATGCGCCGTCTATATGCTCATCGGAAGAGCCGCGAGGTTCCTGGTGTGGATGTATGTCGTACCAAGTGTATGATAATACTATACACCTTATTTTGGAGATGCAAATGTTTTTTTCGTAAATTTGCACGCCGAAATTTCCCCCTTTCAGGATTGTATGTTTTTGTAAAAAGAAACTGATGAAGAAGATAGTATTACTTGTTTTTCTGATTGCCACATCGCTGTGCGCATTCTCGCAAAACGGCGGAAAAAAAGATGCGTACCGTTCGGAGACAGGCACACGCGCCGTCATGTCAAAAAAATCCATAAGGAACCACGGTTACCTGCCGTATAAAAAGAACAGGAAATCAAGGGCTTATGACTGTTCCGACTTCGGATTCGGGAGGTCGGGATACCAGAGGGAGACTTTTGTGACCGTCAATATGTCGTATTCCATGAAACCGTCGGCGGCGTTCGGCGTGACCTTCGGCATGATGCGCCGCTTCGGGTGGTTCGTGAGCGTGATGAGCAGTCCCAACTTCAAGTCGTTCGGCACCGACGGCGAGTTCGACCGCGACAACGCGGCGGAGACGAAACCCTTCCTCAAGGGCGACGACTACAGAAGGGACACGCGTCTCTCGCTCATGGCGGGAATCCTGTTCAGGGTGGCGCGACCCGTGGCACTGCGTGTCGGAGCAGGCTACGGCATCGACGAAATGTGCTATGAGGCCACCGACGGACAATGGTTTAAGGACAAAGTGAATTGCCAGAAAGGTCTCGACACATCGTTGGGCATACAGTGCAGCTTCGGCTCAATAGTTGTCTCGGCCGACGCCGTGGCGACAGACTTTAACAAACTCGAAGCTAAAATAGGTGTCGGTTATTCGTTTTAAATAATTGATTATGAAAAATATAACATATATATTACTGTCTTTGCTGCTCGTTTTTGCCGGATGCAGGAAAGTTGATAAAGTCGAGACATACAAGGTCGAAATCGGCGAGGCGACAGTCACAACAGGCAGCGACGAGGTGAGCATCGAAGCCACATACACATACGATTACACGCTGAAGTCGGCGCGACTACAGTATTCCGACAACAGCGGACTCGAAAACGCCGTGTCGCTTGCGGCGCAGTTTGACAACGGCGTATTGAAAGCCACCGCCACAGGACTGAAGCCCGCCACCGCTTATTTCTACAGGTTCGAGCTTGACAACGGAATGACAAAGATGTGGACCGAGACCGGAACTTTCAGGACATTGGACGAACCGATAGTGACGGAATTGGTGGTGACGACCGCCGAGGTGAGCGGCATCGCCGACACATACGCGGTGTGCGGCGGCGAGGTCGTCAGCGAGGGAGGCTCAAATGTTATCGCCCGCGGCGTGTGCTACGGGCTGTCGGAGAACCCGTCATTGGATGACTGCACCGGCAAGACTGTTGACGGCGGCGGGCTCGGCACTTTCACGAGTGTCATGACAGGACTTGAAAAAGAAACGAAATATTACGTCAGGGCATACGCAACGGACAATGACACAACGTGTTACGGCGAGCAGAAAATCTTCACGACACTCGGACAGATTGTTTACAGTCTCCCGACTGTCATCACCAATACTGTTGATGAAACGACCGTCGGGCAGTATTCCGCCATGCTGTCGGGCGTGGTGACCGACGACGGCAACAAGCCGGTGACAGGCTGCGGCTTCTGGTACAGCACTTCACACGACACCCTCGGCGGCATCACCAAACCGGCGGCATACAGCACGGGCGGCTTCAGCCTCAACGTCTCAGACGGCATAGAGCCGGGTACGACATATTATGCGAGAGCCTACGCCGAAAACGAACTCGGCAGACGGCTCGGCAACGAGGTAAGCTTCACCACGCTGTCGATTCCCCCGACACCTGACCCGCAGGTCTTCACGCTCTCGAGCGCCGACGTGACGACGAGCTCGGCCACAATCAAAGGCCGCATCTATTACGACGGCACAGAGAATCCGATAAAGAAAGGTTTTCTGTACGGCACCGACATCAATGACATGAATTCTGACATCGACTGCACCTCGCAGCCGGACCCGTTCGAGGCGGCACTCACCGGCCTCACGCAGAACACCACATATTATTACAAGGCCTATGCGACATTCACGGGATACGCACAGACATTCTACGGCGGCATCGAGAGTTTCACCACACTTGTTGAGATCACCGAGCCGACGATACACACCGTAGGCCCGTCAAACATCACCACGACGACAGCCAACAGCGGCGGCTACGGCATCACCGACGGCAACTCGCCAATCGTCAAGAAAGGTGTGTGCTGGGCGACATTTGACAACCCGACGATAGACGACTGCCTCGGACACACCGAAGACGGCACCGGTACGGCCGACTTCATTTCAGAGGTCACCGGTCTTGAGTCAGGCACAAGTTATTACGTGAGAGCATACGCAAAGAACCAGGCCGGAAAGACCGGGTACGGAGAGGCACTGGGATTACATACAATGATAATGCATCAGGCTCCTGACGTGACGACAAACCAAGCAAGCGGCATCACCGGCAGCAGCGCGACGGTGAGCGGAAACGTCACCAACAGCTACGGCTGCGACATCACCGAATGCTGGATAATATGGGGTGACAGCGACAACACCATGACAAACAGGCTCGACTGCACGGCGGGTACAGCATTCGGTGGGACACTCACCGACCTGACGAACGAACATACATATTCGTTCCAGGCTTTCGCGAAGAATGAATACGATGAGACAGGCAACGGCAGCATAGAGCATTTCACCACAAACAACGAGACACCAGATGTGGAGACACTCGACGCAACCGAAACAACGGCAAATTCAGCCACGATGAACGGACGCGTGAACAACAACCACGGCATCGGCATCACCGAATGCTGGTTCATGTGGGGGACAAATGCGGACGCCCTGACGGAGAGGGTGGACTGCACACCCAGCTTGACATTCAGCGGCGGCGTTGACGGTCTGCAACCGAATACCAACTATTACTTCGTGGCATACGCCAAGAACAACAACGGACTTGTCGGCAACGGGACTGTAAATCAACTGCTCACATCGCCAACGCTCCCGACTGTCACCACATCCGAAATAACAGACATCACGCCGACGACAGCCACAAGCGGCGGCAACGTCACAAACGACGGCGGCGCAACCGTGACCGCCCGCGGCATCTGCTGGAGCACGTCGCCCAACCCGACGGTCTCCGACCCGCACACCTCTAACGGCACGGGGACGGGAATTTTCACCTCCTCGATGACCGGACTGACACCAAACACGACATACTACGTGAGGGCGTATGCAACAAACTCCGCCGGGACGGCCTACGGAAATCCGGAAACGTTTACGACGGCGCAAGAAGAGACAGGCAGCTATTTCTGCATTACAGCATTAGACGCCGGAACAACAACTGTCTCAATGGCAAAGAACAGCAATGCCCCGACTGTACATCTTGAATACAAGAAAAACAACGGCACATGGACCGCATTTACGGTTGGAAGCACCAACATATCATTATCGCAAAATGACAAAGTGTTTTTCAAGGCACCAGACGGGCACACAAATAACAGGTTTGCATCAGGTGTATCCGTTAACAATTATTTTGTCGTTCAAGGTGGCAAAGTAAAAGTCAGTGGCAACATTATTTATTTGCTCGACCCGACAGGAACATTGACAACATTCACGAGCACCAATGACTATGCATTTTTGGGGCTTTTCAGTAATTGTGACAAATTGGAACATGCTGGCGAGTTAATCATGCCAGTAATTACATTCTCAAAAAGATGCTGCCAGTGGATGTTCAAAAATTGCACATCATTGATTACTGCACCTGCTCTTCCAGCATCAACTGTTGATGAATTTTGCTATAGTGGTATGTTTAGCGGCTGTTCGTCTTTGGCTTCTGCTCCTGCCGTACAAGCCACAACGCTTGCAAGGCAAAGCTGTTATGTAATGTTTGAAAATTGCACATCACTGACATATTCTCCGGACTTGCCAGATGCTGATTTATCCAATACACATTCTTGTTATAATGGCATGTTTGAAGGATGTACATCACTTACAACAGCACCAGCATTGAATGCAACAATATTGGGTGAGTATTGCTATGGTCGTATATTCTACGGATGCACATCATTAACAGTTCCGCCAGCCTTACCAAACATGAATCTTGCTCATGGTTGTTACAATAAAATGTTTTTTGATTGCACATCTTTGGTTGTTGCTCCTGAACTTCCAGCCACTACACTTGACGTAGCTTGCTACGACATGATGTTTTATGGTTGCACATCGCTGACGACAGCACCTGATTTGCCGGCAACTACTTTGGCGGATTATTGCTATAGGGAAATGTTTGAAGGATGCACATCGCTTCATTACATAAGAATGTTAGCAACAGAAAATTTAAATGCATTTGAAGGCCTTCGCGAATGGGTTTCCGGAGTTCCTTCAACCGGCAATTTCTACAAAAAAGCAGGTGCGAACCTCCCTAACGGAATTAACGGCATCCCGAATGGCTGGACAGTGCATAACGAATAAAATATTTAAGAGTTTCGCGTGTCCAAAACAATTCGTGAAATCAATGGTGAAAAAATTTTTCATCAATTGAAAGCAGATGTCACAAAAAATATATAATTTTGCGGCAAATCTTAAATTAAAAACATTATGATTATCAGTGTGGCAAACCCTATTTACGATTCAGTGTTCAAATACCTTATGGAAGATGAACGCATTGCCCGTACTCTCATTTCCGCGCTATTGCAGCGTGAAGTGAAATCGGTGGAGGTGAGGAAACACGAATATACCAACGGAAGCCGTGACAAAATCTCCATGTTCAGGATAGACTTCGGAGCGGAGGTCCGGCAGGATGACGGCAGTTTCAAACTTGTTCTCATCGAGCTTCAGAAGACCTGGCTTGAGACAGAGACACTGCGATTCCGCCAGTATCTCGGGACGCAATACGCAAACCCAGACAACATATCAAAAGAAGACAACAAAGATGGTTTTGGCATTCCAATGGTGACGGTCTATCTGCTCGGACATCGTGTGGGTGACATCGAAGAGCCGATACTGTACGTGAAACACAAGTCGTTTGACTATTATGGAAATATCGTGACGAAGGGAATTCCAGATCCTTTTGTCGAAAGTCTGATACATGACAGCATCATAGTTCAGATACCATTACTTCGCGGACAGAAAAACAATCGGCTTGAGGAAGTGCTTTCGGTCTTCGACCAGACAAATAAGGATAAGCATAATCGGCAGGTGATTAACATTGACGAAAGTGGTTTTTTGGGTGATGATGATATGGAACGTATTTTGCACAGACTGTTGTCTGCTGCCTCTGATTCAAAAGTCCGGCAGGACATGAATGTCGAGGAGGAATATTTTCAGGCTATCGAGAATCGCGATACTGCAATCATGGCAAGAGACGAAAAAATCAAGGAACTTGATCTGCGGGTTAGCGAAAAGGAGGCACAGTTGAATGAGAAAGACGCGCAGATAAATGAGAAAGACGCGCAGATAAATGAGAAAGACGCGCAGATAAATGAGAAAAACGCGCAGATAAATGAGAAAAACGCGCAGATAAATGAGAAAAACCAGGCTCTTTTGGCTTCTGCAAAGGCATTGAAAAAAGCAGGGCTGTCTGTTGAAGACATCGCAAAAATGACCACACTTTCAACTGATATTGTTCGTACTTTATAAGATAACCTTCGTTCACGTTCTCAATATAGAGCCGCCACGCGGTTCATTCCTCTTTACTCTTTTAACTCTTAACTACATCAGTTTCTTATACCTGAACCTCTTCGGCTACTGGTTGCCGGGACAAATGAAGGTGAATATGAAATTTTTCCCAAAGACAATCAAAACTGCCGCGTCTCTCGGAAAAAATATTATCTTTGCAAATTCAATTTTACGAAACATTTATCATAATGACTAACGAAGACAAACTCAAGGAGTTACTGAAAAGCCGCGGCATCGACGCATCGGGCATGACCGATGAGGCCGCCACACCCAAGCAGGCGGAAGGCTGCGGCAAGCTGATTGACATATATTACACGCTGAAGAACACCGTTGACATGGAGTTCCCGTACTGGTACAACCGTGTGTGGCAGGAGAACAGCAGCGACGTCATCATGGTACGCCGCGCCAAGGCGCTCGCGGCGGCGTTCGCGCATCTGACGCCTACGATACAGCCGTACGAGCGGCTGGTGATGAACAAGACAAGGCACGTCCGCGGCGCGTTCCCGTTCCCGTGGGTCACGGCAAGCTTCTTCAATGCCCAGGCCGAGGCCCTCATGAAAGAAGCCGACGCCCCGTCGGAGAGCGAGGCCGACTCCGTGTCGATCATCGGCGCGGGCGGCGGCAACGTGACGAAGAGCTACGGCAACATCATCTCAATAGCCAAGAAGTTCGGGATGCGCAAGGAGGAGATCCCCGTCCTGGTGAAGACGTGCAGCTACTGGGACGGCAACTCCGTCGAGGAGATGAGCAACCACTACGCCAAATACACCCCGCAGTTCGACATCGAGCAGGCCATCATGGACTCGGTGCTCTGCATGTTCGACTCATACTGCATCCCGCAAGGCCGCGAGGTGATCAACTACTACCTGCCTTTGCAATACGGCTGGGACGGCATCATCGAGCTGTGCGACAGACGCATCGCCGAGACGATGGGAGAGTCGGACGGCGACGGCCTCATGGGGATGGAACGCGGATATTACTACGTCGCCATGAAACACCTGGCCCAGGGTCTTAGCAGATGGTGCCAGAACTACGCCGACAGGGCATATTACCTCGCATCGGTGGAGACCGACGCCGCCCTGAAGAAGAACTACGAAGAGATCGGCGGCGTGATGGCGCACATCGCGCACAAGGCCCCCTCGACATTCCGTCAGGCATTGCAGCTCACACTCGCCTGCCATTACGCGGAGGTCAACGAAGACCCGCAGTCGGGGCAGTCGATCGGACGTCTCGGGCAGGTGCTTCAGCCGTTCTACGAGAAAGACATCGACGACGGCGTGACGACGGAGGAAGAGGTGATCGAGCTTTTGGAGTTTTACCGCATCAAGATAACATGTATCGAGTGCTTCGCGTCGGCGGGCGTGACGGGCGGCGTCCTGTCAGGAAACACATTCAACAACCTGTCGTTGGGCGGCTTGAACCGCGACGGACTCAGCGCCGTGACGCCGTTGGAATACCACATCATCGAGGCCGGAATGCGCTGCCACACCACACAGCCTACATTGTCGATACTGTACGATGAGAAACTGCCGGAGTCGTTCCTGCTCAAGGCGGCTGCGTGCACGAAGCAGGGCATGGGCTATCCGGCGTGGATGAACAACCAGGACGGCATGAACTTCATGCTGATGAACTACGGCCCGGAGGGCATGAACATAGAAGACGCACGCGCGTGGTGCCTCGGCGGATGCCTTGAGTCGTCGCCGGGCTGCTTCCTGCCGCTCAGATACAACGGCAAGGTCACGTGGATACCGGGCGGGGCGGGCCCGACAGCAGGCTCCGGCGTGCATTTCGTGGGGCTGCCCAAGATGCTCGAGCTCGTGATGACCAACGGCTACGACCGCCGCATCAACAAACAGGTGCTGCCGCCACACAACCGCAAGCTCGACAGCATGGATGCCATCAAGGAGGAATGGGTAAAATACATGAACCTCACCATCGACGTGCTCAACAAGGTCAACAACCTGCAGATGGACATCTGGCGCAAATACTGCCCGCCGGTGGTGTCGTCGCTGTTGAAGCCCGACTGCTTCGCCAAAGGCCGCGGCCTCGGCATGATGGGCGGACGCTACAACGCCACCATCAACTTCGAGTCGTGCGGCACCGTGACTTTCGTCAACTCCATGGCTTCATTATATAAGAATGTGTTCAAAGACAAGAAATACACCCTCGATGAGATGCTCGACGCGATGATGCACAACTTCGGGTTCAAGACATCCTACGAGACCGGCGTGTTCTCTCCCGACTTCCGCGAGGCCACCGACGAGGCGCCGAAATACGCGCAGATCTTCGCCGACTGCGTGAACGCCCCGAAGTTCGGCAACGCCGACTGGGAGGCCGACCAGTTCCTGAAATGGTACGAAGACGTGATGTTCGGCTTGACGAGACAATACAAGTCATACTACGGCAAGCCGCTGTACATGTGCCAGATCTCCGTCTCCACTCACGGCCCGCAAGGCTTCATCACACTCGCCGACCCAGCAGGGCGTCTGGCAGGCACGACCTACTCCGACGGCTCCGTGTCGGCGGCGGCGGGCACCGACAAGAACGGCATCTACGCCATCTTCGAGTCGGCGACGATATACGACCACAGCACCCAGCAGAACGCGCAGATGAACCTCAAGCTGCACCCCTCCGCAGTGAAAGGCCCGCAGGGCACCCGCAAGCTCCTCGACCTCGTCCGCGCCTATATGCGCAAGGGCGGATTCCACGTCCAGTTCAACATCGTCGATTCCAAGACGCTGAAGAAGGCACAGGCCAAACCCGAGAACTACCGCGACCTCATGGTCAGAGTGGCGGGATTCACTCAATACTGGTGCGAGATCGGCAAGCCCATACAGGACGAGGTGATCTACAGGACTGAATACGATGACTAAACATTTAACCATCAAGAATTAAAACTTATCAAGATGAAACATATAGACTGCAAGAATTATATATATCTGGACTGCGAGAAAGGCATGTGTGCCCTGTCGAAGATGATGCTTCCGATTGACGGCAAAGGCAGCGAGGCCTGTCCGAGGTTCGTCATGGCCGAGAAATGCGGCTGCTGCGCCAACTTCGACGGCTGCGACGAGCACGGCATCGGCACGTGCGCGGGTTTCGAGAAGAAAAACTGGACCTACGCATCGTGCGGCGCCGCCGGATGTGAGCATTTCAAAATGAGATAGGCTTCCATGGACGCACCGCAAGCTGTCATCTTCGACATACAGCCGTTCTCCGTCCACGACGGCCCGGGCTGCCGCACGACGATATTCATGTCGGGTTGCCCGCTGCAATGCCGCTGGTGCTCAAACCCCGAGAACCACGCCGGCAGGCCGCAGTTGATATTCGCGAGCAAGGTATGCAAATGGGCTTCGGGCTGCCGCGCCTGCATCGGCACATGCCCGAAAGGGGCGCTGACAGCCACCGATGACGGGATCCGACTCGACCGCGCCGTCTGCCGCGAATGCACCACCTTCGAGTGCGTGCGTCCGTGCGCGTCAAACGCCCTGCGCGTCTGCGGGAAGCATTATTCGGTCAACGACGTGATGGACGTGCTGCACCGCGACTCCAACAACTGGGGCGGCGACGGCGGCGTCACCTTCAGCGGCGGCGACCCCCTGCTCCATTATAACTTCATGAAAGCCGTGCTCGAAGAATGCCGGAAAGACGGCATCCACACCGCAGTGGAGACATCAGCCTGTATCCCGACAGAGAAATTCATCGACCTGATGCAACTCGTCGATTTCGCATTCATCGATGTCAAGAACATGGACGACGACAGGCATATTGCAGGAACCGGAGTTCCCAACAACCTGATTCTTAAAAACATAAGCACTCTGGTCGCATCGGGATGGAACGGCAGGCTTGTACTCCGCTATCCTGTGATAGCCGACTACAACGACTCCGACGAAAATGCCGTCAAAGTCATAGAGTTCATGAAAGACAACGGTTTGTTTGAGATCAACCTCTTGAAATTCCACAGATTAGGCCAAACCAAGTGGGAACAACTCGGTCTGGCCTACCCTTATTCCACAGGCGGCGACGTCAGCAACGAGCTGATGGAGCACCTGCAGTCACTCTATCTGGAGCATGACATCATCTGTTACATAGGTGACAAGACTCCTTTTTAAGACGGTCGTCTTACATCAGTTTCTTATACCTGAACCTCTTGGGCTGCTGGTTACCGAGACGTTTTATCTTGTTTTCCTCGTATTCCGAATAGCCTCCCTCGAAGAAATAGACCTGCGAGTCGCCCTCGAAGGCGAGGATGTGGGTGGCTATACGATCCAAGAACCAGCGGTCGTGCGAGATGACGACGGCGCAACCGGCGAAGTTCTCGAGGCCTTCCTCCAAGGCGCGCAGGGTGTTGACGTCGATGTCGTTGGTCGGCTCGTCGAGGAGGAGGACGTTGGCTTCCTGTTTCAGTGTCAGGGCGAGGTGCATGCGGTTGCGTTCGCCGCCGGAAAGCACGCCGGCCTTCTTCTGCTGCTGGTCGCCGCCGAAGTTGAAACGCGACACGTAGGCGCGCGACGGCATGGTGCGTTTGCCGAGCTGTATCAGCTCGTTGCCGCCGGAGATGACCTCCCAGACGGTCTTTTCGGGGTCGATGTCGGCGTGCTGCTGATCGACGTAGCCTATCTTCACGGTGTCGCCGACCTCGAAGGTGCCGGAGTCGGGTTTCTCGAGGCCCATGATCATGCGGAAGAGCGTGGTCTTGCCCGCGCCGTTAGGTCCGATGACGCCGACTATTCCCGCAGGCGGCAGGCTGAAACTCAGATTTTCGAACAGCACTTTGTCGCCGAACGCCTTTGTGACGTTCTGCACCTCGATGACCTTGTTGCCGAGGCGGTCGCCGTTGGGGATGTATATCTCGAGTTTTTCTTCTTTCTCTTTCACGTCTTCGTTGAGCATCTTTTCGTATGACTCAAGACGCGCCTTGCCTTTGGCGTGACGTGCCTTCGGTGCCATCCTCACCCATTCGAGTTCGCGTTGGAGTGTCTTGCGGCGTTTGCTCTCTGTCTTCTCTTCCATCGCCATGCGGGCGGTTTTCTGGTCGAGCCACGAGGAATAGTTGCCTTTCCACGGGATGCCTTCGCCGCGGTCGAGTTCGAGGATCCAGCCGGCGACGTGGTCGAGGAAGTAACGGTCGTGCGTGACGGCGATGACGGTGCCTTTGTACTGCTGAAGATGTTTCTCGAGCCAGTCGATGGCCTCGGCGTCGAGGTGGTTGGTGGGTTCGTCGAGCAGGAGGATGTCAGGTTCCTGAAGGAGGAGACGCACCAAGGCCACGCGGCGGCGTTCGCCACCGGAGAGGTTCTTCACCAACGCGTCGCCGTCGGGACAGTTGAGCGCGTCCATGGCGCGCTCGAGCTTGCTGTCGAGGTCCCAACCATCGTGCTGCTCAATCAACTCGGTCAGCTCGCCCTGACGTTCAATGAGCTTGTCGTAGTCGGCGTCGGGGTCGGCGAATTTGTTGTTCACCTCTTCGTATTCTTTCAGGAGGTCAACGACTTCCTGCACGCCTTCCTCCACGACCTCCTTCACGGTCTTGGTGTCGTCCAACTGCGGCTCCTGGTCGAGCATCCCGATGGAATAACCAGGGGAGAAGACGACCTCGCCGTTGTATGCCTTGTCTTTTCCCGCTATGATTTTCAGCAATGTTGACTTGCCCGCTCCGTTCAGGCCTATGATGCCTATCTTCGCGCCATAGAAGAACGAGAGGTAGATGTCTTTCAATATCTGTCGTGACGGCGGGATGATCTTGCTCACGCCCACCATCGAGAAAATGATTTTCTTGTCGTCTGTCTGTGCCATATATTATTCATTTTGATTATTACGAACTGCGTTCTGTTTGAAATGATGACTAATAAGAAACTTCAAACTTCACTCTTCAAACTCCACCCTTCAAACTTCACCCTTCAAACTTCACCCTTCAAACTTCACCCTTCAAACTTCACTCTTCAAACTTCACCCTTCAAACTTCACCCTTCAAACTTCACTCTAAACTCTGTCAAGTACCTGGTTCATTGCGTCTTCCATTATCTTTGTCGCCGTGCCCCAGTCGTAAACACGGCGCACGAAGTCGTAGCCGCGTTGCGCCATCTCGGCTGCCTTGTCTTGATTTTCAAGAAGGTAAATTATGTCGGCGGCGAGTTCGTCGGAGCGGTTACCCACCAAAAGGTCTTTGCCGTTGACGGCGTTGAGCGAGCCGTTGGCCAATGACGTTGTGATGCATGGCAGCTTCATCGACATCGCCTCGAGCAGTTTGTTCTGCAAGCCTGTGCCGATGCGCATCGGGGCGATGAACACGCGGCTCTGCTTGTAGGCGTCGCGCATGTCGTCGATCCAGCCGCTCACGATGATGTTCTCGTTGGCCGCCATCCTCACCCTGATGTCGGGCTTCGCGCCGGCGATGTACATCTTCACGTCGGGACGCTTCTCCCACACCTTCGGCATGATCTCGTTCGCGAGGTACTCGACGGCGTTGACATTCGGCGCGTACGACATGTTTCCGGTGAAGACGACATCGTATTTCTTCTCGCATTCGCACGGCCTGTAGTATTCATGGTCAACGCCATTGGGGACGATGAGGATCTTCTTCCTGTCGGGATGGTCGATGTCGTTGCGGTCCTGTTCGCTGATGATTGTCTTTATGTCGAACTCGTCGAAGATCCTGCGTTCGTATTTCCTGAGCCTCTTGTATTCCATCATGAAGAACGGGCGCGTGAACAATCCGGCGATGTCGGCGCGGCGTTTCATCCCCATAGAGAACACATCTTGATAGTCGATGGTTTTAGGCAGTTTCTCCTTATGAAGGTAAGGGGCCACGCGCAGCAGCTGTCCGAAAAGCATGTCAGGTTTGTGCGACTCGATGAGCGAATGGATTTTCTTCTTTGCCTTGGTGCTGTAGAAATAGCCGCATTGCAGGGGCAGCCCAAGGAAGAACGACCTGATGATATTGAATGCCGCGACAGGTTTGGGCAGGTCGATGAAATTCACCGAGGCGCAATACGGCTGCATGGCATGGAACGCCGCCTGCTTGTCAACCTTCCTGTCGGTGTTCAAGGCGCACAGCACGATCTCGTTGTTCTTCGCAAGTTGCTTGATCTGGTTGTATGCCCTCAACTTGTCGCCTTTTTCTAACGGCCACGGAATCCTTGGCAAAAGTACAAATATCTTCATTCTTTTCGTTTATCTTTTATGTAATATCCTTTGTCATCAAATCTTTTCAGACGCATTGCGGCGTGTCTCTGCAACAGTCTCTTTTATCTCCACACTCTCCTCTTTCAACTCTGTTATCGTTCTTTTCGATTTCAATTCATTGTAGAACAGCAGCAGTCTGTTGATAATCTTCCTGTTATCGTAAATCCCCTCGATAAGTTTCCGCGCGTTGCGGCCTATCTGTTCGGCTTCGTCAGGATGCTGATACATGCGGCAGAGCGCCTCGACCATCTGGGCTGAATTTTCAGCTATGATAACATCTTCGTATTCAGTATATTGAATGCCTTCAGCCCCGACGATGGTTGTGATGACAGGTTTTCCCAGCGCCATCGACTCAATGATTTTGATTCGCATTCCGCTTCCCGACAGCAACGGCACGACCGCCACATCATGCTGTCTGACAAATTCTTTGGCGTCAGGCACCTCACCCACCACCACCACGTTTCTCTTCTTGGTCTTGAGGAGCCATTTGGGCATGTTTCTTCCGGCGAGGTACAGCTTCGCGTCGGGGATCCTCGCAAGCACGGTGTCCCACACATTATCGAGGAACCACCTGATGGCCTCGTTGTTAGGCATCCAGTTCATCGAACCGATATGATAAAATGTCGGCGACGGCTTCACCGTTGAGTCGGCTTCGAACTTGTCGATGTCAACGCCGAAGGGCACATCGATGACGGGTGTCGCCGAGATGCCGCGGAAGAAGGCGGCGTCGTGGTATGTTATGGCGGCGATGCCGTCAACCTTGTCGATGACGCTCAGCTCATAGTTCTTCAGCGTGCGAGCCAAGTGATTGATATACCATCTCTTAAGGAAGAAACGCGTCTTCTTCGCTATCCTCTCCCAGATCTGATGTTCGATATTGTGTGCGCGGAGCACTATCGTCGCGTCGGAATGCTCACGGATGACATCGATATACGGCGCCATGTATATCATCTCGATCTGCACGACATCGAACCTCTCCCTGTCAAGTATTTTTGTCAGCTTCTCGGTGTAAGCCTGCGAGATGAAACGCTTGACGTGATACGACTCATTTGAAAACAGATTTTTGATGGCGCCGGCAACAGTAACCGCAAGGTTGATGTCGACGAACTCGATGCGGGTGGCATCCCTGTATTCCTTCGGGATGCTGTTGATGTCAACATGATATTTCTCGCTGTTGAATGCGAGGACTTTCACTTTATTACCAGCCTCAATCAGTCCCGTGACGATGCTGTTCATTGCCATCGGGCCGCCTTCGCTTGGCGGGAACGGGGACTTGTTGCAGAGCACTAATATATTCATCTCTAAAGTGTTAGTGGTTTACAATCGTGCTATTGGTCTTGGCTTTCCTTGAGAAGAACTTCTTCCACGACTCCATGTCGAGCAATGCGGAGTCGGTGGTTGCCTTGAATGTCAGGAAGAACCCTATTGGGAAAAGCACTATCGAAGACAGCCATGCGCCGAGGAACACCGGCATGTCGCCCGTTTCGGCGACACGTTGCGAGGTGATTGTGATGACGTAGTATATCACGAAGAACACGACGCTGACGACGACGGGCATTCCCAGTCCGCCTTTGCGGATGATGGCGCCGAGCGGCGCCCCGATGAAGAAAAACAGCAGACACGCCACGCTGAGCGTGAATTTCTCATGCAAGACACGCTCGTGCTTCCTTATGTTAATGCTTTTTCTGGTGAGGTCTTTCGCGCTGTACGCCACGTTATCCCTCGAATTTTTCGCCGAGCTGACAGCCATCTCTATCACGGTGCCGCGCTCATGGTCTTTGAAGTTGCTCAGCAAAGGCCAGTTGAAAACCGCCATGGTGTCGGCGGTCAGGGTGTCGTTCCGCTTCTTCAGCGCCTTCTTGTCAATACGCTCAAACGACTCCACCGGTGATGTCAGGTTGCGGTATCTGTTGTAGGTGTTGTTGGCGAAGGCCTCCATGTCGTTGGCAAACATCTTGTTCAACGAGTCGATGGAGTAATTCAACTGCTTGATGTTCATCATGTCCTGATGCGACTTGAACGCATCCTCGTCGGTGTGGCCAAGGTCGAACTGCGACATGTCGAATGTGAAGAGCTGCCTCTTGAACGACATCTTCTGGAACGGGCGGCGGTCGCGGTAGTCCTTGTCTTCAATGACTTCGCTGTAGTTATAGCCGTCATAAAGTGTGAATATCATGTCGCGTTGGCTCATGCTCATCGCCATGTAGCCGGAGTCGGCGACAGTCACCATCGTATTGCCTTTGTTGTCGGTATGGTCGTAAATCATGACATCGTACAGCGTCTTGCCGTCGTCGCCTTTCTTCCCGACACGTATCACGTATTTGTCGATGCCGCGGTAGAACACGCCTTCAGGGATCTCCAGGGTCATCTTCTTGTGCGAGACATCATAAAGCAGCGACGACATCTTCAGCCGTGCCACGGGCAGCACGTTGTTTGAGAAAAGAAACGCCATGAAGCTCATCACAATGGAGAAAAACAGCAACGGACGCATCACCTTCCACACTGAGATGCCGCTTGCCTTCATCGCCACAAGCTCGTAGTATTCGCCCATGTTGCCGAAGCACATCAGCGAGGAAAGAAGGATGGCAAGAGGCAACGCCATCGGCACAAACGTCACCGAAGTATAGAACAACAGTTTCGCCATTACACTGATTTCCAATCCTTTGCCGATAAAATCCTCAATCCATTGCCAGAGGAATTGCATAAGCAAAATGAAAATCGCGATGACAAACGTGAATATGAACGTGCCAATATATTGCTTGATTATGTATTTGTACAGTCTCATCTCCGAAAATGAAGTTGCAAATATAACGCTTTTATCTTTACGTAATTGTCAAAACCGAAAAAAAGATTTACCGGAAATCTTTCGGTTTTTGACATCTGCATTTTGACTAAAATCGTATTTTTGCAAAAATTTAAAACGTTAAAAACATGAATTTCGACTATTACAAATCAATAAACGTCAGCATCACGATATGCGATACTGAAGGAATCGTTGTCTATCAGAATGATAAGTCACTCGCCACTTTCGGCGACAAGGTCGGGCAGAGCATGATGCCGTGCCATCAGCAGCGGTCGCAGGAGATAATCCATCACCTCTTGGACGATGCCGCCACAAACGTCTATACCATTGACAAAAAAGGTGTCAAGAAGATGATTTACCAGACTCCGTGGTTTGAGGACGGTGTCGTGAAAGGTCTCATTGAGTTCTCGATGGTCCTGCCGGAGAAGATGCCACACTATGTGAGGTGATTGGTTGAGAGAGGAGAGTTGAGAGAGGAGAGTTAAAAGAGGAAAGTTAAAAGAGGAGAGAACGGAGCGATGCCGGTGATTTCAGAAACAAGCCGACATCGCTCTGCGCTCTCTTATCTTTACTCTCTACTCTCTTATCTCTTAACTAAATCAAAGGTGTCCTTGGCTATCATGTATTCCTCGTCCGTAGGATACACCACGACCTTCACCTTCGAGTCGGGTGTGGAGATGACGGCTGCGTCGCCCATGATGGTCTGGTTGAGAGCCTTGTCGTATTTTATCCCGAGGAACTCCATGTTGTCGAGGATGGCCTCGCGCATGAACCATGCGTTCTCGCCGATGCCGCCTGTCATCACGAGGACGTCCATGCCGTTCATGATGGCCGCGTACGCGCCGATGTATTTCTTGACGCGGTGCGAGAACATGTTGAACGCGTAGGTGCAGCGTTCGTCGCCGGCGTCGCGTCCAGCGCGGACGTCACGCATGTCCTGCGAGTTGCCGGTGATGCCGATGAGGCCCGACTTCTTGTTCACCAACGTATTCATCTCCTTTGTGTTATAGCCGGTCTTGTCCATGATGTACATGAATGCGCCGAGGTCGAGGTCGCCGGTGCGGCTGCCCATCACGAGGCCTTCGACGGGTGTGAAGCCCATTGATGTCTCCACCGACTTGGCGTTTTCGACTGCCGCTATTGAGGCGCCGCTGCCGAGGTGGCAGGTGACGATCTTGCAGTTGTTCCAGTCCATGCCGACGAACGCGGCGGCTTTCTCGGCGACGAACTTATGGCTGGTGCCGTGGAATCCGTAGCGGCGGACGCGGTATTTCTCGTAGTATTCAAACGGCACCGCGTAGAGGTAGGCCTCCGGCGGCATTGTGGCGTGGAATGAGGTGTCGAACACCGCCGCCATCGGGATGCCGGGAAGCACCTCCTGCATCGCCGCGATGCCCTGCAAACTGCCCGGGTTGTGCAACGGGGCGAGGTCGCAGAGGTCTTTGATGCCCTGGATGACTTCATCGTTGATGCGGACGCTCTTGGTGAACTTCTCGCCGCCGTGAGCCACGCGGTGACCGACAGCGTTGATCTCGTCCAACGACTTGATAACGCCGTATTCGGCGTTGGTCAATGCCGCAAGCACGATCTTGATGCCTTCCGTGTGGTTCGGGATAGGAAGCTGTTCGTAGTGTTTCTGGCCGTTCCACTTGTGAGTGAACTCGCCCATCTCGAGGCCGATGCGTTCGAGAAGGCCTTTCGCCAATACTGAGTGATTCTTTTCGTCCATCTCAATCAACTGGTATTTGATTGACGATGAACCGCAGTTTAAAACTAATATCTTCATGTTATGATAAATTATTGTTTCTGAGCTATTGCCTGATTACATGTTATTGCGACGAGCTTATATACGTCGTCTATTGAGCAGCCGCGGCTGAGGTCGTTGCACGGCTTCGCGAGTCCTTGGAGGACAGGTCCCACGGCTTCGGCGCCGGCGAGACGCTGCACGAGTTTATAGGCGATGTTACCGACTTCGAGGCACGGGAACACGAGGGTGTTGGCCTTGCCTGCGACCTTGCTGCCCGGGGCCTTGCTTGAGCCGACAGACGGCACGATGGCGGCGTCGGCTTGCAGCTCTCCGTCGAGGAGAAGGTCGGGACGGCGTTCCTGCGCGATGTTGGTGGCCTCTATGACTTTGTCAACGACTTCATGTTTCGCGGAGCCTTTTGTCGAGAAGCTGAGTATCGCCACTGCCGGGTCGATCTTGGCGATGTTCTTCGCGGTGTCGGCGGTGCAGATGGCTATCTCGGCGAGCTGTTCGGCTGTCGGCATCGGTGTGACGGCGCAGTCGGCGAACACCATCTTCCCGTCGGTGCCGTAAGGGCAGCCTTCCGGAAGGAACATGATGAACGCGCCGGAGACGCATGTCACGCCTGGGACGGTCTTGATGATCTGGAGGGCAGGGCGGAGCATGTCGCCCGTGGTGCTGCGTGCGCCGCTGACGAGGCCGTCGGCCTCACCCGCCTTGACGAGCAGGATGCCGAGGTACATGAAGTTCTCGGCGAGACCTTCCGCCTGTTCCATCGTCATGCCTTTGTTCTTGCGAATCTCGTAGAGCATCTCCGCGTATTTCTGTCTGTCGGGGTTGTTCTTCGGGTCGATGATGCGTGCCTTGCCGATGTTCTTCAGCCCGAACTCCGCCGTCATGTCGGCGATCTTCTGTGCCGGCCCGATGAGTATCACGTCGGCGATGCCGTCGGCGATGATGCGGTCGGCGGCCTTCAATGTTCTTGGTTCGTCGCCTTCAGGGAGGACGATGCGCTGTTTTTTAGCCTGCGCGTTGGCTATAATCTGTTCGATAAGTCCCATATTGTAAAAATTTAAGTGTCGTTTTTTTATTTTGCAAAAATACAAATCTTATCCGAATAATAAAAAATTTTTCGATATTTTTGCAAACTGAAATCAGAGAATAAAATGACAAACGACGCCATTGGTTTTCAGCTTGTTACGGAGAACATCGCAAGCACGCTCGACGAGAAAGTCAGGTTTGCCGATGGTGCGTTGGCGTCGTACAACTTCATTGTGATATTATCGGCGATGGCAGTTATGGTGTTGTGCAAGCAGTTTGCGCCAGGCCGCCTCGGTGTCATCATCTCGGCGTTTTACCACAGATCCGACACCGACAAGATGACGCGCGAATGGAACTCGCCCACCAGCCTCACGGGTTTCTTGATGACGGCGTCATATATCGCTCTGCTCGCTTTGTTCATCCAAAAGTCGGTGCTCGTCTTCAACGGCGACGCGCTCCTCTACGGCGGCACAGATTTCTTTCTCAAGGTCTGTCTGTTCGTGAGTGCGTTCGTGTCAGTCAGATACCTCTTTATTAATGTCAACGGATGGGTTTTCAGCACACAGCCGGCATCGCAGCATCACGCAACCATCCATATATCCATGATGACATCGGTGAATTTCGTGCTCATGGCACTTGTGCTTATCTTAACATTCTATCAATCAAAGTTTTGCGTTATTCTCGGTATCATTATAATGGCTGTCATTTACATTTACAGAATCGGGAAAACTTTTGTTGATCTCCAATATTTAATAAAAAATGAAACATTGAAGATTTTTTTGTATCTTTGCACCCTCGAAATTATACCGATTTTGGTTGCCTTCACGATGGCGTTCCGGTTGGTTGCAACTAATTCTGTATTATAGAGTTAACAATAAATTCCTTTTCAAAAATGAAAGTAAAGAACATCCTTGTCTCACAGCCTAAACCGGCTGACATCACGAAAACTCCATACGAAAACATCATAAAGAAGTTCAATGTCAACTTTGAGTTTGAGAAGTTCATCAAGCTTGAAAGTGTCGAGCCGCTTGAATTGAGGCAGGATCACGTGAAACTCACCGACTACACCGCGGTAGTTTTGACGAGCCGCAACATGATTGACCATTTCTTCAGCATTGCGAAGGAGATGCGTTACGCCGTGCCCGATGACCTCAAGTATTTCTGTCTCAATGAGTCAACGGCGTTATACCTACAGCATTACATTCAGTTCCGCAAGAGGAAGATATTCTTCGGCACGCAGTCGTTCTCGGAGCTTGTCGAGCTGATGAAGAAACACAAGGAGGAGTATTTCTTCCTGCCGACCTCGAACATCACCACGACGGAGGACTACGGCGAGATGATGGCCGAAGCGGAGCTTAAGTTCAAGAAAGCCACAATCTTCCGCACGGTGAGTGCCGACATCAAAGACGTCATCGACATCAGCAAATACGACATGTTGGTGTTCTTCAGTCCTGCCGGCATCGAGTCGCTGAAAGCCAACTTCCCTGACTTCGAGCAGGGCAGCGTAGCCATCGGCGGATTGGGACAGGCGACATGCAAGGCGATCACCGACGCAGGCTTCAACCTCAGTTTCGCCGCCCCGACGGAGACGGCCCCGTCAATCACGATGGCGATAGAGGAATATCTCACCGCCGAGTCGAAAAAAGCCAAGAAGAAATAGTGGAGCATAGGGAAGGATTACCGAAGTCACAGCGCCTCTACCTGAAAAACGACATCAACGCGTTGTTCGAGGAGGGGAAAGGGTTCAACGCCTATCCTTTCAGGGTTGTCGTGCACACTCACGAGGCGGAGACACCTGACGCAGCCATGCCGCGAATCCTCGTCTCGGTGTCGAAGAAACGTTTTCATCACGCTGTCAAGCGCAACAGGGTGAAACGCCTCGTCCGCGAGAGCTGGCGCCGCCACAAGGGAGGTCTGATGAAAATCTGCAACAAGAACAACAAAACCATCGATATCGCGTTTGTATATACCGCCACGTGCATCCTGACATACCACGAGATAGAGTCGAAGATGGCTGGCATAACAAAACGCTTGGAGGGGAAGATATGCTGAGATTCATCGTCAAACTGCCGGCCAATATCTTGATTCTGCTCATCAGAGTGTATCAATACACGTTGTCGCCGTTCATCGGACGCAACTGCCGTTACACCCCGACATGCTCGAACTACGGCATACAGGCCATCAGGAAATACGGCGCGATAAAAGGCGGCTGGCTGACAATCAAGAGGATAGCATCGTGCAACCCATGGGGCGGAAGCGGATACGACCCCGTGCCGTGAGAGTTGGAAAGTTTATAAAGTAGAAAGTTTATAAAGTAGAAAGTTTGTAAAGTAGAAAGTTTGTAAAGTAGAAAGTTTGTAAAGTAGAAAGTTTGTAAAGTAGAAAGTTT
>CALBNV010000036.1 GCA_937896895.1 uncultured Bacteroidales bacterium
TAGAGCATCTGACTGTTAATCAGGGGGTCTCAGGTTCAAGTCCTGAAGGGGGCGCAAAGAGAGATTACAAAGTGTAATTTTTTATGTTTCATGTTATTAATTGAAAGGGATGGATACCAACGGTGTTCATTCTTTTTTTGCATTTAAACTCACCATGATGAAAAAATCGGTAATAGGCATAGGCAATGCCCTCGTTGACATTCTGACACGGATTGATAACGACAACATTCTCAAAGAGTTAAATTTGCCAAAAGGTTCCATGCAGCACGTTGATGCCGCCGCATCGGCGAATGTCGGGCAGACCGTCGGGCAATACGAAAGCACGATGGCGCCGGGCGGCTCGTCGGCGAACACCATCCACGGACTCGCGAAATGCGGCATCACGACAGGCTTCATCTTCTCGACAGGCAACGACGAAACGGGTCGTTTCTTTGAAGACGCCATGAAGGAAGTAGGAGTGAAACCCATCGTGTTTCATAGTAGCACACCGACAGGCACGGCACGCGCCATCATCTCGCCCGACGGCGAACGCACCTTCGCCACACACCTCGGCGCCGCCGTCGAACTGACCGCCGACATGCTGAGAAAAGAAATCTTTGAAGGCTGGGATTATTGCTATATCGAAGGTTATCTTATTATGAACCAAGACCTTGTGAGAAAAACCATCGAGCTTTCAAAACAAGCGGGCTGCAAAGTCGCCATCGACCTGGCATCATACAACGTGGTCGAGGCGAACCGCGACTTCCTGCTTGAGATACTGCCGCAGATCGACATCGTGTTCGCCAACGAGGAGGAGGCCAAGAGCCTGACTGGCAGCACGCCGGAGAAGTCACTCGAATTCATCGCGGAGCATTGTGAGATCGCTGTCGTGAAGATAGGGAAACGCGGCTCGCTCATCAAACGCGGCGGCGAAAAGGTACAGATCGGCTGCAACAAAGTCAATGTCATCGACACCACAGGCGCCGGCGACATGTATGCCGCGGGCTTCATGGCAGGTCTCATCAACGGACTGAGCCTCGGACAGTGCGGCGAACTCGGCAACTGCCTCGCCGAAAGCATCATACAGGTCGTCGGTGCCAAGATGGACGAAGGCAGATGGAACGCGATTTATGAGAAGTTTCCCATGTTGAAAAATAATAGCAAATAATTGAAAAACTTTGGATTATTTTTCGTACTTTTGCCCCCAAATTTCAAAAATAATAATAATCAGACAATAAAAAATAAAAAATGAAGGTATTCCAGACAGACGAAATTCGGAACATCGCTCTCATAGGAGCTGCTAAATCCGGAAAGACTACACTTGCCGAAAACATGGTTTTCGAAGGCAAGCTCATCAACAGAAAAGGCGCTACTGAAAGCAAAAACACAGTGTCAGACTACCGTCCAATCGAAATGGAACGCGGTATCTCTGTAAACGCCAGCTTGTTATATACTATCTATAATGACAAGAAAATCAATATCTTAGACACTCCTGGCTTTAGCGATTTCTCCGGTGACACCGTCGCATGTCTGAGTGCTGTTGACACAGCAGTTTTCACTGTCAATGCGCAGTCAGGTGTTGAAGCCACATCGGAAAACGCATGGAAACACGCTGCCAACACAAACAAGCCTGTCGTGTTTTTCATGAACCAGCTCGACCACAATAACGCCAACTTCGATGATGCAATCCATCAGCTGAAGGAATATTTCGGCGAAAAAGTCGCTCCGGTGCAGTTCCCGGTGAACACAGGCGAGGGCTTCAACGCAGTCATCGACCTCATCATGAAGAAGATGCTTGTCTTCAAGAACGGCAACGGCGCTCCTGAAATTCAGGACATCCCTGCCAACCTTGCTGACAAGGCTGAAGAGTTGCACAACGAACTCATCGAGCACGCAGCTGAAGGCGACGACGCTCTCATGGAGAAGTTCTTCGACGAAGGCACACTCTCAGAAGAAGACATGGAAGCAGGTATCCGCATGGGTATCGCCAAACGTGAACTCTTCCCTGTCATCTGTGGCGCGGCAAAAGGCGGTGTCGGCGTGACACGTCTCCTCGAATTCATCATCAACGCTTGCCCGTCACCGGCACACGTCGCTCCGGCAGTCGCTGAGAACGGCACGGAATTCCACAACAGCGTCGAGGAACCGGCGGCGATGTTCTTCTTTAAGGTTTCAAACGAACAGAATGTCGGCGATGTCGCGATGGCACGTATCTACGGCGGCTCGGTCGTCGAGGCTCAGGACTTCGTCAACCCACGCACCGGCAACAAGGAACGTATCTCGCAGATCCTCGTCTCAAACGGCAAGACACGCGAGCGCGTCGAGAAAGCCTGCGCAGGCGACATCATCTCGACAATCAAGTTGAAAGATGTCCGCGTCAACGACACACTCGTCGATGCAAAGGCGGCAGACGCGGCATTCCCGGCCATCAAGTTCCCGACACCGATATTCTCAATAGCAATCAAGGCTGTCAACTCACAGGAAGATGAAAAGCTCGGCGGCATCCTTAACGACATGCACAAGACCGACCCGACCATCCTCACATCAATGTCACGTGAGCTGAAACAGAACATACTCCAGTGTCAGGGCGAATATCACCTCAACACAATCAAATGGTATCTCGACAACGTCCACAAGATCGCCGTCGAGTTCGCGTCACCAAAGATCCCGTATCGTGAGACAATCACCAAGTCAGCCAACGCCGACTACCGTCACAAGAAACAGTCAGGCGGTTCAGGTCAGTTCGGTGAAGTGCATTTGAGACTTGCTCCATATTATGAAGGCTACACCGACCCGACAGACCTCCAGGTCCGTGACACTCAGGAGTACGACCTCCAGTGGGGCGGCAAGCTCATCTTCAAGAACTGCGTTGTCGGTGGCGCCATCGATGCACGCTTCATGCCGGCCATCCTCAAAGGTATCAACGAGCGTCTCGAAGAAGGCCCGCTCACAGGCTCATACGCCCGCGACATCATCGTCTATGTCTATGATGGTAAGATGCACCCGGTCGATTCAAACGAAATGGCATTCAAGATAGCAGGTCGTATGGCATTCTCGGCGGCGTTCAAGAACGCAGGCCCGAAGATCATGGAACCTATCTATGACCTCACAGTCCGTATGCCGGAAGACATGATGGGTGCTGTCAACACCGACCTTCAGGGTCGCCGCGCCATCATCATGGGCATGGATTCAGACCGTCACTACCAGATCATCAGGGCAAGAGTCCCGCTCGCGGAGATGGACCGTTACTCAACATCATTGAGCTCACTCACTTCAGGCCGTGGCTCATTCACGATGGAATATGCGGAATACGCACAGGTCCCGGCCGATGTCCAGACCAAGCTCCTCAAGGCTTACGAGGAATCAAAGAAAGACGAGGATTAATCCCGAGTCTGATAAATAAACTGAAAAAGGGTGGATCAAAACCAACGGTTTTGGCCGCCCTTTTTTCATTTAGTAATTCGTGCGATTAGCGGTGACTAAAAAGGTAGGGACAATTCGTGCGATATGTGTTATTCGTGGTGAAGTATATCACGAGTGTGGTGTTACTCGATAACTCCGCTGCCCAAAACCACCGGCTCTGTCTCATGGTAGATGGTGCCGAACTGTCCGCTCGCGACGCCCGAAATCATCACATCGGAGTTGATAATCAATCCGTGGTCTGTCAAGCTCAGCGTCCCTGTGCGGAATTCAGGCTGATGGCGTATCTTGTATCTCACTTTCTCGCCTTCGCTGAATTTGATGACGGGGTTCATCGCCTGCACGTCAACGAGTCCGATTCTGTTGACGTATTGCGCTTCGGGGTCGTAGCCTTGTGAGACAAAAACGATGTTGTTCTCGGTGTCTTTTCTAACCACGAACCACGGTCCTCCGCCGAGGCCGAGGCCTTTGCGCTGTCCGATGGTGTGAAACCAGAAGCCTTTGTGCCGGCCGAGCTTCTTGCCTGTCTCGAGTTCGATGATGTCGCCTTCTTTCTCGCCGACATATTCGCGGATGTAGTCGTTGTAGTTGATTTTCCCGAGGAAGCAGATGCCTTGTGAGTCATGGCGTCCGGCGCTCGGGAGCTTCAGTTCGGCTGCTATGCGGCGCACCTCGCTCTTAGGCAGGTCACCGACGGGGAACATCGCTTTCGAGAGTTGGTGGTACGTTATCCTTGCGAGGAAGTCGGTCTGGTCCTTGAACGTGTCGGCGGCTGTGCCGAGCCATGCTATGCCGTTGTCGTCGATCCACTGTCGGGCGTAATGTCCTGTCGCGATGCGGTCATATTCGTGTCCTGCCTTCTCCTCGAACGCGCCGAATTTTATGAAGCGGTTGCACATCACATCTGGGTTGGGGGTGAGGCCTTTGCGCACCGACTCCATGGTGTAGCGTGCCACGCGGTCGTAGTATTCCTTCTGCAAGTCGATGATGTCGAACTTGCATCCGTATTTCTTCGCGATGTAAGATGTTATCTCTATGTCCTCTTCGGAAGGGCAGTCCATCATGTCTTCCTTGCCTTCGAGACCAATCTTTATGTAAAAGATATGCGGGTCAAATCCTTGGTCTTTGAGCAGTGGGACGATGACGGAGCTGTCAACGCCGCCTGATACTAATGCCGCTACATTCATGGATTTCAGTTACTTGCTTGAATCATAGGTGACTCTGTGCACAGGGATGGTAAAGCCATATTTGCCGTCCATCTCTGTCTCGGCTGAACCGTATATGCCTCCGTGGCGTCTGCCTTTATATGCCGCCCATGCGCGGTCGCCGTATGAGAAATGCCACCATTCGGCCGGGAAGTTGATGAAGCCTTCTCTCCTCATCATTCTGACGAGTGTCTTGCGGTTCTTCGCCTGGGTCTTGGTTATGTATTTGTTCCTTGTCTCTGTCTTGTTGTTGTGTTCGTGGAACTTGGTGCCGAAGTCGAGCATCACGCCGTTGTCGTCGCAGAGTGCGACATCGACGGCACCGCCGGTGACATGGCCGCCGATGCTGTTTTTCGGGTCTTCTGTCTTGAATTTCGCGAGTTTTATCGCCTCATAACGGCCTATCCCAGGATTATCAGCGGTTATTTCGTTTATGGTTTTCTCCCATGCCTCATTCATCTTACTCTTCGAACGGTAAGTCTGTAGAATCAGCAGGTTCATCCCGTTAGGGAGTCTGTCGGCTATTCTGTAAAGTTTGAAAAGCACCTTCTTGCGGATGAGGTTCGGCTGCTCAAGAGTCTCATCATTGAAAATGATGTGCTTGTGCGGCAGGAAGTCAACGAGCGGGTCGTAGCATTCGTGGACGTGCGTCCTGCCGATCCAATGCCTTGATATCGTTTTCCTGAAGCCGAGTTTGTAGATGAGGTGATGGATATGGAAATTGAGGTGTGCTCTTCTCCTCTTCGATGAGATGTATTTCAGAAACCATACCAAAAATATGATGAAAGCAAGAATCAGGATGAAATAAATGATATGACCTTTCAGCCACATTATGTTATTCTCATCGTCAAACCAACTGAGTATTTTTTCAAGAAATCCGTCAAGCATAGTAATTTATTTTAATTCAACCAAAATTGGGCAATGATCGGAGTGGACTGCATCAGGGAATATCGCAGCGTCTTTGAGATTGCCTTTCAAACTGTCTGTAATTATATGATAGTCAATGCGCCAACCTTTGTTGTTCGTTCTTGCATTGAATCTGTAGCTCCACCACGAGTAGTTGCCCGGTTCTTTGTGAAGTGAGCGGTAGCTGTCGATATAGCCGTCGGCTAGGAAATCGGTGAACCACTGCCGTTCTTCCGGCAGGAAGCCTGAATTGGTGGCGTTGCGCACGGGGTCGTGTATGTCGATGGCTTCGTGGCAGATGTTGTAGTCGCCCGACAGCACGAGGTTGGGGCGAGTTTTCCGCAGTTCGTTGACATATCTGCGGAAGAAATCGAGCCATTCCATCTTGAAGTCTTGGCGTTCGTCGCCGCTTGTGCCGGAAGGATGATACACGCTCACGACCGACAGCTCGCCGAAGTCGGCACGCATGAAACGGCCTTCGTCATCATATTTTTTGTTATCCATGCCGTAAACCACCTTGTCGGGTTCTTTTTTGGAGAGTATCCCGACACCGCTATAACCTTTTTTCTGCGCTGGAAACCAGTAATGACTATACCCGGCCGACTCGATTTCCATCAGCGGAATCTGGTCGGGCGTGGCTTTAAGTTCTTGAAAACAAACGACATCCGGCGATACGCTGTCAATCCATTCAAGGAGACCTTTCGAGATGGCGGCGCGAATGCCGTTTACGTTGTAACTGATGATTTTCATACGAGACAAATTCAGGCGCAAAAATAATCATAAATTTTTTACGAAAAGCATTCAATATCAAAATTCATTTTTTATTTTTGCGGAATGATAAATAAGTCAAAAATGAAGACAAAGTCGTTGCTCAAGTCATTGAATGAGTGGAGATTGGCTCATGTGTCAGACCGGCGGTTTATGATATTGCTTGCCATTCCGACGGGTTTTCTGGCGGGTGCCGCCGCTGTAATAATAAAGCTCCTTGCTCACACGATACGCGACTTTTTCTTTAACATGAGAGCGGAAGAGCAGTATTTCAACTATCTGTTCTTTATCCTTCCAGCAATAGGCATCTTATTGACGATCATAATAATACGGTATGTCATCAGGCGTGATGTCGGGCATGGCATCCCGGGGTTGCTTTACGCCTTGTCGAGAAACAAGGGCATTGTGAAGCCATATACCACGTTCTCGTCGATAATCACGAGTGCGCTCACTGTCGGTTTCGGCGGTTCCGTGGGGCTTGAAGGCCCGTCGGTGTCAACGGGCGGCGCCATCGGCTCGAACCTCGGCAGGCTGTTGAAACTCAACCAGAAACAGATCAACGTGTTGATAGGCATGGGCGGTGCGGCTGCGCTCGCGTCGATATTCCAGGCCCCGATAACCGGTGTCATCTTCTCGATGGAGGTGTTCATGATCGACATCTCGATGACCGCGCTCATTCCCATCATCATCTCGGCTTTCGTGGCGATTCTGACGTCATATATGTTTCTCGGACGCGCGTTTGAGTATTCCATCACCATTCAGGAAGGTTTTGTGCCAGGCAACACCTGGTATTATGTCGGGCTTGGGATCGTCGTCGGTCTCGTGTCGGCGTACTTCATGAGGGTTTATTTCAGCGTTGACAAGAGTTTCAAGAAGATCAGCAATCCGTGGATGCGTTTCGTGCTCGCCTCGCTCGCGCTCGGCGGTCTCATATTCGTGTTCCCGTCGCTCTACGGTGAAGGCTACGAAACGATACAGTCGGCGCTGAATGGTGACATCGTCGAGATTTTCAGAGGGACGCTGTTCGAGAGATACACCGCCATCCCGTGGGTGATGCTTGTTGTGCTGCTGGCAATCATCCTGGCGAAGGCCTTTGCCACGTCTCTCACTTTTGCTGCTGGCGGAGTGGGCGGCACTTTCGCTCCGGCACTGTTCCTCGGTGCTACGACAGGCATGCTCTTTTCAATGACAATCAATTATTTGGGAATAGGAGACCTCGAAGTGGGCAAGTTCGCACTCGTCGGGATGAGCGGCCTCATTGGCGCCATGCTGCACGCCCCGCTCACCGGGATATTCCTCATCGCCGAGATAACCAACGGCTACACACTGATGGTGCCGCTGATGATAGTGTCGGCACTCTCGCTCGCCGTCAACCGCATCTTCTTCAAGGAGTCGATTTACACATACAGCATTGCAAGACAGGGCGTCAAGGTGTCGTTCAACAAAGATGAAAGCATCTTGAGCATGATGACGGCGACGAACCTCATAGAGACGAATTTCAGCACCATCGGGCCGAAAGAAACACTCGAAAACCTCATCCCGCTCATCGCCTCGTCGGCGCGAAACATCTATCCGGTCGTCGATGAAGACGGCATGTTCAAAGGACATATCCTCTTCGATGACATACGCCCGATAATGTTCGACCGCAAACTCTATTGTGTTCTTATCGAAAACATCATGGTGAAGCCGCAGTATGTGATCGACCCCGACGAGTCGATGGAAGACATCGTGAGGAAATTCAACGAGTCGCGCAAATACAACATCCCGGTGGTGAAAGACGGCAGATACGTCGGCTACCTCTCACGCGCAAAAGTGTTCACCACATATCAGGAAACCTTAAGAGAGATTTCCGCCGACTAAGATTTCTTGCTTTTTTCTTTCCCGTGAAGGAAACACTCCACCCAAATGACCCACATCAGGAAGATGAAGACGTAAAACATCGTCTTGAAGATGTAGTCGTGCGCGAACTCGAAGCTGTGCGGAAAGTGTATGAGAAACAATGAGATTCCAACGACGCGCACCACATTGATGAACTCGATTATCACCAGTCCGAGCGGGATGTACCAGGCTTTGTGCTTCCACGGACCCGGGAAAATAAGCATCAGGAAAAGCCAGTGAAGCCATTGTTTCAAGCTCGTGCATTCAGGGGCCACGCTCACGTGCGAATACCAGTTCTCACAGTTGAGGAATGCTATCGACTGGCCTTTGGTGTAGAAATCGATGTTGAAAACATGGTCCAAGACCCATGTGCTCTGGTCGAAAAGCAGCGCCGACGCCCATGCAAACAGCCTGTCAACACAGCCTTTCACCGGCCAGTAATCCAACTGTACTTTCCAAAAAGTGTAAATGATGTGAAAACTGAAAATCAGCACAAAAAACAACCCGACATCGAAATATGTCTGGTAGCGTTTGTCGTTGTGCAGTTCTTTTAGTCTCTCGAATGAAATCATCTGTTAAAACTTATAACCTACGGTAACCTGTACCGAGCTTGTTTTTGACTTGGCATCTGAATATGTATAATTTATTGTTTTTGTGTCGGACAGATATGCTGTTTTTGCAGACAAGATGTCATTAAGTCCGTAGCAATATCTGGCTCCGATGATGATATGGCTCCCGATGCAGCCCGTGACACCGCCGACCAATGAGACGTTGAATGGCTTGAAGTCTGTGCCGGAGACATAATACACACTGCTTGGGATTATGCCCCTGTGGGTTTCTTTGGTGGCTCTCAGGCACAAACTCGGCTGCACACCAAGGTCAATGCTTAAATGGTCTTTGAAAAGATGAAATTTGAGAAGTACCGCAGCACTGACATTGCTGAGTTTCATTGTCGATTTGTAATCGTACGCGGTCATGCCTTCACCGTCGCTTTCTTCTCTTTCAACACGGCCGTTCATCTTGTATCCGTATTGGTTGTACATCAGTTCAAACTGAAGCCCGAACAGTTTAGTCGCCTGATATTCATAGAACCCGCCAATCATGAATGACGTCATGGCGCTTATCTTCGCATCTTTCACGTCAAGGTATTGCGCCGATTTGACATTGACGATGGTTGTATCCGAAAGATGAATCACCTCGCTTTTCACATCGACCTCGCTGTCATCATAGAAAAAACTCTTGTCGAGGCTCATCCAGTTGATGCCGCAGCCGAGATAAAACCCGTAGTTGGTCTTCTCCTGCGCGCCGGCGTTGCATGCAAAGGCGAGCAACAGCCCGATAAATAATACCGTTTTCTTCATTTTCAAAAATAATTTGGCTGCAAAGGTAAGCAAAAAAAAGAAAAGTATTATCTTTGTGAGATTTTTTAAAACATTTTTTATGAATTTGAGAATCACTTGCGTCCAAAGTAATGTGTTGGCCAAAGACGTGGCCGGCAATATGCGTCATTATGAGGAATTGCTTGAAAATGTGAAAGATACTGATATTATTATACTTCCGGAAACTTTCACCACCGGCTTTCCTGCCGACCCGAATGTTTTTGCCGAAGATTTGGATGGCGGCTCGCCGACTTTGGAGTGGATGCACGCGATGGCTGCGAAGAAAGACGTGATGTTCTGCGGATCGTTTCTGACGAAAAAAGAAGGCGGATTCTATAATTCTTTCGTGTGGATGAAACCAGACGGGGAATATTATGTTTATAACAAGCGTCACGCCTTCACGATGGGAGGCGAGCTTGGGATTGACGGCGGCTCTGAAAACATCACGGTTGAGTATAAAGGCTGGCGCATCAGGCCGTTTGTGTGCTACGACCTTCGTTTTCCGGTGTGGAGCCGCAACACGTTCAAAGACGGCCGTTTTGAATACGACCTCGCGGTATATACCGCCGAATGGCCGGAGAAGAAATCAAACCTGTGGATGACGCTCATTGCCGCGAGAGCCATTGAAAACCAGGCGTTTGTCGTCGGCGTGAACCGCGTGGGCATCGACGGAAGCAACATCTCGTACAGCGGCGACAGCATGATAGCCAACGCGAAAGGCCGCATCGAGGCGAAGGCCGCAGAAGGCGAATGTGTCTTCACAACGGAACTGAAAAAAGAAGACCTCGACGCCTTCAGGAGTTATTTCACGGTGGCGAAGGATTGGGATGGGTTTCGAGTTGTTAGTCGTTAGTCTTTAGTCGTTAGTTGTTAGTTTTTTATGTTTAGGAAATTAGGGAAATATGGATATAATAATTGCTGGTGACGGTGAGGTGGGGATGCATCTTGCCGAAGCTTTCGAACGCGGAGACCACAACATCACGATTGTTGACCCGCATGAGGAGTTGCTGAAGAAGATGGAGTCGCACAACGACATTCTGACGATTGCCGGTGACTCCACGTCGATAAGCACGTTGCAGAAGGCCAATGTGAAAAGAGCCGACCTTGTCATCGCGGTGCTTCATGATGAGCATATCAACCTGCTCACCGGTATCCTGGCCAAGAAGCTCGGGGCGAAACGTGTCATAGTGCGTGTCAACACCGTCGAGAACCTCAAGGCGGAGTCGTGGCGTATCTATCAGGACCTCGGCATCGACGGCATCGTGTCGCCGGAAGACATCGCCGCGCAGGAGATCATCACGCTGCTGAAACAGACCGCCGCGACAGAGGCGCACGACTTCGCCGGCGGCAAGCTCGAGATGTACATGATGAAGATCGAGGAGAAAGGCGTCATCGTGAACAAGAGCCTCGATGAGATTCGTGAACGCTACAAACACCTCGACTTCCGTCCCGTGGCGGTGCATCGCCGTCAGACGACGTTCATACCGCACGGAAGCGACGTGTTCAAAGTCGGGGATATGGTCTATATCATCTGCAAGCCATACGCCATCAAAGACCTGATGGCAATCAGCGGCAAGCAGAAGTTCAGCATCCACAACGTGATGATAGTAGGCGGCGGCCGTGTCGGGCGCATCGCCGCGAAACGCCTTGAGAAAGAGATGGATCTCAAGATCATTGAAAGCGACCCGCGCCGCTGCACCGAGCTGACAAACCTGCTCTCCGACACCATCGTGGTCAATGCCGACGCACGGAGCGTCGATACACTCGAAGAGGAAGGCATCAAGAGCGTCGATGCGTTCATCGCCGTGACCGACAACACCGAGACGAACATCCTGACATGCCTGCAGGCCAAGGCCTACGGCGTGAAGAAGACAATAGCACTCGTCGAGAACATCGACTATATCGACATCTCACAGAACATCGGCATCGACACGATCATCAACAAGAAACTCATCGCGGCGAGCTACATGGTGCGCTACACGCTCGGCGAGAATGTCTCTAACCTCAAGTGCCTCAACGGCATCGACGCCGATGTCATGGAGTTCATCGTGCCTGACGGCTGCGCCGCGACGATGCGGCCTATCAACAAGCTCAACTTGCCCGACGGCGCCATCATAGGAGGCATCATCCGCGGCGAGGTCAGCTACATAGCAAACGGCGAGTTCCAGATTGAGGCCGAAGACCGCGTCGTGGTGCTGTCGCTGCCCGACGCCGTAAAGGATATTGAGAGACTGTTCAAATGATTTGATTTGCAAAAAAAAATGAAGAATAATGGATAAGATCTCGGCAACGATAATAACTCATAATGAAGAACTTAACATCCGCAGATGCCTTGAGTCGATAAAAGACGTGGTGGATGAGGTGATTGTCGTTGACGACTTCTCAACAGATGACACCGAGTTGATTTGCAAGGAGTTCGGAGTGCGTTTCGTCAGGCAGGAGTGGCTCGGCTACACCGACCAGAAAAACCTCGCGATAAGCCTCGCTGCCAACGACTGGATCCTTTCAATTGATGCCGACGAGCAGCTCTCCGATGAACTGAAATCATCGATACTTAAATTGAAAACAGAAGAAACGCCGATAAACAAAGTGTTCAGTGTCAAGATTTTACCAAATTATTGCGGTCATTGGATCCGCCATTGCGGATGGTACCCTTGTCCGAAAAGACGCCTCTGGAACCGTAAGGCGGGTGTCTGGTTCGGCTTGATTCATGAATATGTGAAATTCAATCAGGAAATTGATAATCAGATGCTTGAAGGTGATCTGAACCATTATTCATATCACACGATAAGTCAGCATGTGATGAAAACCGACAGATATTCGAGCCTGTCGGCGCAGAAGGCTTTCGAGGCGGGGAAGCGTTGCCGCAGCGGACTGCGCATCTATTTCAAGACCGGCTGGACGTTCTTCAACGACTACATCCTCAAGGCCGGCTTCCTCGACGGGTTTTACGGCTTCGTGGTGTGTAAGATGAATGCGTATGGTACATTCTTGAAATATAGCAAGTTACATGAATTGTCACTAAAAAAATAATGTCATGTTGTTTAAGTATATAGTCAGTCTGCCGAAGAGCATCTATCTCAATTTCAGGAAACTGCCGCTGAGACAGGCTGTCATGCTTCCAATTTTGATATACAGAACGAAATTAAGACATATTTCAGGAGACATCGTGATTGATTCTGATAAAATGAAAATCGGTCTGGTGAAAATTGGTTTTGGCGAAACGCAAACAACTGATATTCATAGAGAAAGGACTGTCATCGACATCAGAGGGAAAGTCGTTTTCAGGGGCGGCTGCAAATTCGGAACCGGAAGCAGGATAAGCGTTGATGAAGACGCAGGCGCCGAGTTTGGCAGCAACTTTAACGCCACTGCCCAGCTGAAACTGATTTGCAAGAAATCAATGACATTCGGGAAAGACAACCTCCTCTCTTGGAACTGTCTTCTGATGGACTCCGACCAACATCATATTTTCGACAAGGAAAATGGTGAAAAAATCAATGATGACAGGCCGATAAAAATTGGCGACAATGTGTGGATTGGCTGTGACACAACGATTTTGAAAGGAACGGAAATAACTGATAATGTGATTGTTGGAGCTGAATCTGTCGTTATTGGGAAACACAATGAGAGTTTTGTTGCAATAGCCGGTAATCCAGCGAAAATCGTGAGAAGAAACATCACTTGGACTGAATAAATCAATTATATAACATCAAAAACATTAAATTATGGTAAACATCGATCAAGTCAATTTCAATGGCAAGCGCGTCGTGGTACGCGTGGATTTCAACGTCCCGTTGGACGAAAACTTCAACATCACAGACGACACACGTATGCGTGCGGCGATGCCGACATTGCGTAAGGTGTTGGACGACAACGGAATGCTCATCATCATGTCGCATCTTGGCCGTCCGAAGAAAAACCCTGACCCGAAGAACTCCCTCAAGCCTATCGTGAAACATCTCGAGGAACTCATCGGCAGGCCGGTCATCTTCGCCGACGACTGCATGAAAGCCGCCGACGCGATTGCGGCGATGAAGCCGGGTGAGGTGATGCTTCTCGAAAACCTCCGTTTCTACGCCGAGGAGGAAGGCAAGCCGCGCGGCATCGAGAAGGAGGAGCCGGGCTACGACGAGGCCAAGAAAGCCGTCAAGGCTTCACAGAAAGAGTTCACCAAGACCCTCGCCTCATACGGCGAATACTACATCAACGACGCGTTCGGCACGGCACACCGCGCACACGCCTCCACCGCGCTCATCGCCGACTACTTCGACGCCGAGCACAAGATGTACGGCTACCTCATGGGCAAGGAAGTGGCCGCCGTTGACAAGGTCATGAAAGACATCAAACGCCCGTTCACGGCCATCATGGGCGGCTCGAAGGTCTCAACGAAGATCGACATCATCGAGAACCTGCTCACCAAAGTCGATAACCTCATCATCGGCGGCGGCATGACATACACCTTCATGAAAGCCCTCGGCGGGAAGATCGGCAACTCGATATGCGAAGACGACAAGCTCGACCTCGCACTCGACATCATCGCGAAAGCGAAGGAGAAAGGCGTGAAACTCGTGCTTTCAATACAGACACTCGCCGGCAACAAATTCGGCGAAGACTCCGACGTGAAGATCGTTGACCCAATGAACATCCCTGACGGATGGGAAGGCATGGACATCGGGCCGAAGACCGGCGAGCTGTTCGCGGAGGTCATCAAGGGCTCCAAGACGATATTGTGGAACGGCCCTGTCGGCGTGTTCGAGTTCGAGAAGTTCACCGGCGGCTCAAGGGCTGTGGCCAACGCCATCGTGGAGGCCACCAAGGCCGGCGCGTTCTCGCTCATCGGCGGCGGCGACTCGGTTGCGTGCATCAACAAGTTCGGCCTCGCCGATCAGGTGTCGTATGTCTCGACGGGCGGCGGAGCACTGCTCGAAGCCATCGAAGGCAAGGAACTGCCAGGCATCGCGGCGATAAAGAAATAAGTTAAGAGAGTAGAGATAAAAGTTAAAAGAGGCGCGGGGCGACGAAATTCATTCGTCGCTCCGCATTTTTGTAATGTCATGTTACTGTTCGATTACTTGCAGCACTTCTTGCATTCGCAGGTGATGGTTCTGCAAGCGAGACCGACGTCGATGAGCGAGGCGACGATGAATAGCCACAGGTGACTGATTTCAAACAAATCTCAGGTTTTTGCCTCAATCCAGAACAAGTAATCTCGTGCGACTTGTGTTTTTAAAAACCGCTTAACTGTTGAAAATCACAGCCATCAATACATTTCCGACCATACCGAGCGTCGTCTTGTCGATGTTGCTCAGGTTGTCTTCGAGCGTGTGCCAGTACGGGACGAAGCTGCTTTCCTCACTGTCAACAAGATGGATGAGGTCGATCATCGGGATGCCGGCGAAGTGGTTCACATAGATGTGGTCATCGTTGATAGGCTGCCCCAGCTCGTTGATGAAGAACTCGTCGTAGCCCATCTCGCGTGCCGTGCGCCACACCTTGTTCAGAACCCATGATGCGTATTGCTGCGAGTAATATTCCTTCGGGAAGCGCGGGTTGCTCGCCCCGACCATGTCTAAAAGTATTCCGTAATAAGCTGTATATCCCGCGACGTGCGGGTTCTTCGCCCAGTGCTGTGAGCCGAGTGCCCACGCGAAGTTGTCGTGCTGTTCTTCCGGCGCGAACTGCGGAGCACCGTAGTCTTCAAGGTCGAAGAAGATGAAGTCGATGCCGATGTTGTCGTCGATTCTGTTGGTTTTCAGCACTCTTGCCATCTCCATCATCACGCCGCAGCCGCTGGCCCCGTCGTTGGCTCCGTCGATAGGCTTGCGCCAGTTGGCCTCATCGGGGTCGTTGTCGGCGAAAGGCCTTGAGTCCCAGTGCGATGCTATGATGATGCGTTTCTTCGCCTCGGGGTTGAATGAGGCGATGATGTTCTGTCCGTCGATGCCGCGGCGGTCGTACAGGCGTGTACGGAAATTCTGCACACAGACGGTGTCGCAATATTCATGCAATGTGTTCACGAACCACTCAGCGCATTGCTGATGCGCTTTCGACCCTGGCACGCGCGGCCCGAACGCGAGCTGCTTTTCAACGAAACGATAAGCCGAGTCGGCGTTGAAAGCCGGTGCCACAACGGTTTTCTTTTCTGTCTTTTGTGACGTTGTCTGCGCCGGTTTCGTGTTCGTGTCGCATGAAGCGAATACGATGGCAATCAATAATATGTATAATGTTTTTTTCATTTATAACTCAATTTTTTCATTTCTCTTAACTCTCCACTCTTAACTCTCCACTCTTAACTCTTAACACTACTTCCCCGTTCCTCCTGGTTCCATCGTGCCTTCTTCCGCGCCGCCTTGCTGCGCTTTTTTTTCGAGTTCCATCTTGCCGAAGCGGAACGTCACGCCGACGCTGACGGAGCGGCTGTTGAACTTGAACGAGCTGTGCGAGATGTAATACGGGTTGTTGGTGTCGTTGTCCCATTTGTTCCAGTTGAAGATGTCGTTTGCGTTGAGGAACACCGACATCTTTCTGTCGAAGAAGTCGGCTTTCAGGCCGCAGTTGATAGAATATGAAGGCTTCCTTTCTGCGTAAAGCGACTGTGTCGCCGAGCGGTAATGACCCGATGCGTTGACTTCCAACTTGTCCCATAGCTTCGCCCAGACGCTGAGTCGGAGGCTGTACGACCACATGTTGCTGCTGACTGTATTCTTCCTATAATCCGCCTCGTAATAGTTGTCATAGACGTTGGCGTAGAGTCGCATGTTGAAGAATCCGTTCGGGCGGTACATCACGCTGGCTTCCGCGCCGGCGTTGTAAGAATATCCGACATTCACCGGCATCGTGGCTCTGACATAGCGCATGAAAACCCACTCGTCGTAATAGTTGTCGGCGACGCTGTTCACCGCGCCTTTCGAATCTCTGAAATAACCTGTCAGGCCGATGTTTCCGAACTTGTTGAAATATTTGGTCCAGCCAAGCTCGAACGAGTTGGTGTAAGCCTGTTCCAGATTCATGTTGCCACGGTCAACGCTCTCGTCTTCATATTCCACGAAAGTGGTGAGGTAACGCGCACTCGGGTTGTTGATGCGGCGCGAATAGTTGAACCTGAAGTTGTGCATCGACTTCGTCCTGTACGAAAGATGTATTGACGGACGCCAGTTGAGGTAATTTTTCTGTTCGTGCTGTGAAAAGACCTTGCCGGCGTTGAATCCGTCCATGTTGCAATGTGCCATCTCGTATTCCATCCTGATGCCCGGTTTGACGACGAAGTTGCCGAATTTATGCTGGATTGTCAGATAGGTGTCGAACTCATCGCCCCAGCTTTCGCGGTCAACCGACCGGTATTGGTCATTGACGTATGTGTCGCCTGAGAGCGTGTCATAGACCATGTGGTACGAGTCGGGGTTGTGCGAATAGACGACGCCGATGCCAATCTCGCCATTCTTGATGTACGGGATGTTGTAGTCGATGTTGAAATCGTAGTTGAAGTCGCTGAAGTTGTTCCTGTTGTGGATGCCTTTCACGCGGCTCGTGGTGTCAGTCCCTGGCACGTAGAACTTTCTTGTGTTGTATTTGTTTTCGGATCCTCCCCAGTAGCCACCGTTCAGGCTGACAATCAGATTATGCCCTTCGTTGTTGAAGAGATGCTGATATTCAAGGCCTCCGTGAAAGCCTTGGAAATCGTTCTTCGCATCGTAGTCGTCGATGTAATGCGTCTCTTTTATTCCGCCTTCAAGGAACTCCTTGCGATAATAGTCCTGATACGAGTTGCCGTTGTCCCAGCTCGGCCAGCCGCCGCCCCAGAACGTGATGGTGTTCATCGTGTCGATGTTGTATGTTAAATTGAGGTTGATGCCGCCGCCGAATCTGTTGCTTTTCTCGTTGCCGTCATATCTGATGACAGTCGTGGTGTCGAGCACTCCCGATATGTCGCTGTCCTTGAACGAATAGCTGTAGCCGTTGTTGTTGTTCTTGTTGTATCGGTAGTTGCCGTTCACGTAAAAATTGAAGGTGAGCTTCTCGTTTGCATAGACGTATGACACCCAAGGTGACACGTTAGGTGTCGTGGAGCCTCTCACGCCGAAGCTGACGAAGCTGTTTCTCTGCACCTTGGCGTTTGTCACGATGTTGATGATGCCGGCGTCGCTCTTCGAGGCGTAACGCGCCGACGGGTTCGTGATGACCTCGATGGTCTCGATGGCGTTTGCCGGAAGTTGTTGGATATAGGTCTTCAGGTTCTCTTCGTTGAGATGCGACGGCTTCCCGTTGATCCATATCTCGACGCCTGATGCGCCGCGTAACGAGACGTTTCCCTCGACATCGACTTCAACGCCTGGGGCGTTCTGCAAGGCATCGGAAGCAGTGCCTGTCTGTATCGACGGGTCCTCGCTCACGTTGTAAAGCTGTTTCTCGCCCTCGTTGGCGAACATCGGCTTCTTCTCCGTGATGACGATTTCATCGAGGGTCGTGGTGCCTGGTTTTATCTTCAAGACACCGAGGTTGATGCTCTCGGTGACGTCGATGTCTTTCTTGAAAGTCTGATAGCCGATGGCCGAAACCTGCATGATGAAACGCCCGCCCGGCACGTACTCCAGTCTGAAGCGTCCGTTCTCGTCCGATGCGGTGCCGCTGATGAAGGCGGAGTCGGCGTGACGTATCAAGCCCACGTTCACAAATTCCAACTTGGCCTTTGAAGTGCTGTCAACCAATGTTCCGCTGATGGTGTATTGCGCCAATAACACATTGGCATTCAACAATATAATTGCTAAAATTAAGATGATACGTTTCATTTCGCTCGTTTTTCGGGTTTAACGTAAGATTGCTTGAAAAATTGCCGCAAAAATAATAAAAATCAATGTCGGATTTGTCTGAACCCGACATTAATTTTCAATATGTGTGAAAGTGCTATTCAATTCGGAAATCGCCGTATTCGAGTTCGGCTCTTATGCTGCCCGACGGCTCGTCGCCGCGGCTTCCCACGATGCGCCCGTCGGATGTCCTGCCGACGTTTGACTTCATTACCTCACCGCAGACAATGTCGCCATAACTCACACTGATGTCATATCTGAATGACGCGTTCTCGTTGATTTTCAATTTGATATTAGAATATTCCGCATCAATGTCAACATTCGGCTTGTCGGTGTCCAAGACCGCTCTCAGGTCGGAATATTTGTCCTCGGCCTTAAGTTCTTTTATTTTATTGATTCTGATGTCGGAATATTTATTCTCAAAAACGCCTCTGAAGATGTCGGTCGCGGTGAAGTTGCTGTAACCGATCTCAGCGTCGATGAACTCGACCTTGTTGATTTTGCAGTCGCTGTATGCCATGTCGAGATTGATGTTTTTCGCATATTCAACGTTCAGACCGCCGTATTTGATTTCTATCTCGTTATCAGCCAACAAGTTGCCTGCCGTCAGAGAGCCGTATCTTACCTCGGCCTTGAAGTCCTTCTTCACGGTTTCCACAATGATGTCCCCATATCTTGTCTCAAGGTCCATCCGCACGTCTTCAGGCACTTTGACATAATATTTTATGGAGACCGAGGCGTTGAACGACCTGTTGGTTTTGTTTTCAAAAACCGTCTTGGCCTTCACGAGGTCACATTCCTGGAAAAACTCCACATTGATATTGATAATATCCATCAAGTATTTGACGGTTTTTTCCTTGTCGCTTTTCACAACGATTTTTACCTTGAAATCAATCTGCGGCTCGTCCCATGTTGTGATGATGAAGTCGCTGTGAACGCCTTTCATCTCAAGCTGCGGCAAAGCCCCGACATCGAAAGTCTGCTCCACGGTTTTCTGTTCCTCGAATTTGTAGCGGTGACCGCCGTCTCTGTTGTTACTCGCAATCGTGATAAATGTCATCAATGACAATGCTGTCAGAATTAGAATCTTTTTCATGGTTTTATCTATTTATCTGTTTGGTTATTAAATCTATAACTTTCAATTTGTTATCGTAAACACGTTCAACGATTGCTATCTGCCGGTCTTGCGGCAGAGGTGCGATCTCCGCGAAGATGTCGCCTGTATTTTCCAGATTATGAATTACTTCCGTAATCTGAATACGTGTCGAATCATCAACATTCTCAATAATCTTTTCAAGGTTTATTATTGCGTCATCGACTTTCTGCTCGTAAACTGCTCTCATCTCAACAAGCTGGTTGTCAGATGTTTGCGGCAGTTTCGTCGTCAAATCCGTGCTTTTTTTCAATCCGAATGTGACGACTGCGAATGTCACTATGGCGGCGGCAGCCACGGAGTTCCAGATTGTGAGCAGCGAACGCCTCTTGTTTCTTCGTGCCGTTTCGGCCACGCCCTTGTCTCCGGCGGCCTCAAGCTTCAGCAGGAACCTCTCGCGATGACCTTCCGGCAACGACCTTCCGGCGAACTCCGACTTGTTGTCCCTTATGAAATCCTCAATATTCATAACTATTATTTAAATTTCACTCTCAAAATTTCACTCTCAAAATTTCACTCTCAAAACTTCACTCTCAAAACTTCACTCTCAAAACTTCACTCTCAAAACTCCATTCTCAAACTTCACTCTCAAAACTCCACTCTCAAAACTCCACTCTCAAAACTTCACTCTCAAAACTTCACTCTCAAAACTCCATTCTCAAAACTTCCTTAAGTCTCGCTATTCCTCTCGAATACTGTGACCGCACCGACGACTCGTTGATATTCAAAGTGTTGGCGATGTCCTCGTATTCCATTTCTTCAAGAAGACGCAGCGTGATGACGATGCGGTAACCTTCTGGCAGACCGGACAGCGCGGCCTTCACCTGCTCTATCGAATACATATCGTCGTCATCGTCTTCGATTTTCTCCTTGAACTCCTCGACGTCAACCTGCAACGGCCTCCGGCTGTCATGACGGTATTTGTCGATGCTCTTGTTGACGGCGATTTTCTTCACCCACGCGACGAAACCGGCTTCGTTCCCTTTGAAATCGCGCAAAAGCGAGAACGCGGCGAGGATTGCATCATGCGCAATCTCCTCCGCGTCCTGTTCATTCAACACTATGTTATAGCTGGCGTTGTAAACGACGTTGCAGCAGAGGTCGTAAAGCCTCATCAAAGCCTGCTCATCGCCGTCACGTCCAAGTTTCAAAACAGTGTCAAACATATTTTCATTACTATTTACAACTGCTCAAACGAGCAATCGTATGATTTGCTGCACGACATCAAAAAAAATCACGAATCGGCGCGATAATCATTCATTCTCCCTCGCGAACAACGCCGACCTGTTCAGGAAAGAGTTGAAGTCGTAACATGAGCGGAACTCCTCCAAAACCCATTCAATCAAGTTGTCAGAATGTAAAATATCGGTGGGGATGGGCTGCGACAGACAGTAATCTTTCAGCTTCAGAAATCTTCCGTAAGGATGGTCGGCGGGGAAGTCCTTCGGGACGTTTTTCAGCGCTTTCGACTCGTCGAGCGTGAAATTCTTCGCTTTCTTCAGGGCTTTTTCAAAATCAGCACCATATATATTAATGTCTTCGCGGACGCTCTTGGTGATGAGCGGCTCGCACTGATACATCCCGGGGTAAAGTCCGTGCTGGCCGAGATACTCCGCGCCCCGTCCCTCCACGTGGAAATAATATCCCGCAAGCCCCGATTTCTTCCCCTGCGGGCAGACAAAGACGCCGAAATGACGCTTGTAAGGGCTTTTGTCGGGCGAAAAACGCGTGTCGCGATAGAAACGATAGGTGCAGTCCTTCAATGTCAGACCTTTCGTCAAATCATCGAATTTCTGGATGCCGAGAATGATTTGTTCTGCTATCTCGTTGAATCTCGATTGAGCATCAATGTATTGCTGTTTATGTTCCTGAAACCACGGCCGGTTGTTGTTCACAACAATCTGGTTCAAAAAATCAATTATCTCTTCCATTTTCTCAAATTTTCCGCAAAGGTAAAAAATTTTTAAAAAACATCTTGACATATAAAAAAAAGTTGTATTTTTGCAGCCGTAAAAACGATGCCTAATGGTGTAATTGGCAACACGACTGACTCTGGATCAGTAAAGTCCAGGTTCGAACCCTGGTTAGGCAACAATTTTCAAATGCTAGTCCGTTGTTGAACAGATTAGCATTTTTTTATGTTTGACAAAGTGATTTACAAACCTTAAAACAATATTTTATGTCGAAGAAAAAGTCAAAAAACACCAGCCTCAGCACTTTCGTGAACACAATCCTGCGCATATTCGGCGAGCATCCTTTCAAGCCGATGAATTACAAGCAGATAGCGAAGATTCTGAGTGTGAGGGACGCCGCCGGCAAAGATGTGATTTACCAGATTTTAACAACACTTTGCAGAGACGGACAACTCATTGAAAATCATCCATATAGTTATACTTTAAATCCTGAACTTATCGCTGAATACGGTCCGAAGCCGACCTACGTCATCGGCACCGTCGATATGAAAAGCACCGGCAAGGCCTACGTCATTCCGGAAGACGAGGGCGAGGACATACAGATTGCCTCGAACAACACGGGCAAGGCTCTTCACGGCGACAGGGTTAAGGTGCAGATGTTCCCGAAACGTCAGTCGAAGAAGAACGAAGGCGAGATTGTGGAGGTCCTGCAACGTGCTCGTACTGAGTTCGTTGGCATCTTCAGCCTCTCGCACGGCTTCGGCTTCGTTATCTCCGACCGCGCCTCCATGCCGATAGACATCTACGTCCAGCGCGGGAAGTACAAAGGCGCGAAGGACGGACAGAAAGTCATAGTGAAGATGACCGACTGGCCCGACAACGCCCGCAACCCCTTCGGCGAGATAGTGAAAGTGCTCGGTTACCCCGGCGAGAACAACGTAGAGATGCAGTCGATCCTCGCGGAGTTCGACTATCCGCTTGAGTTTCCGAAAGATGTCGAGAAGGAGGCAAAGGCAATTTCCGATAAGATCAAGGTCTCAGAAATCAAGCAGCGCCGCGATTTCCGCGACGTGCTGACCGTGACGATCGATCCCCGCGATGCGAAGGACTTCGACGATGCTGTGTCATACCGCAGATTGCCGAACGGACATCACGAGGTGGGCGTGCACATCGCCGACGTCTCTTATTACGTGAAGCCGGGTTCCGCCATCGACCGCGAGGCGCAGAGCCGCGGCACGTCAGTCTATCTCGTTGACCGCACCATCCCGATGCTGCCGGAGAAACTCTGCAACATGGTGTGTTCGCTGCGTCCCGACGAGGAGAAACTGACGTTCTCGGCGGTCTTTGAGATGGACGACAACGCCAACATCATCGACAAGTGGATTGGCAAGACCGTCATCAGGTCGGACCGCCGCTTCGCTTATGAGGAAGTGCAGGCGATGATTGAAGGCGGTGACGGCGACTTTAAAGATGAACTGCTGACACTCAACGCGTTGGCGACGAAGCTCCGTGAGAAACGCATGGAACACGGCTCCATCAACTTCCATTCCGAAGAGGTGAAATTCATCCTCGACGAGAACATGAAACCTATCGACACTTTCGTGAAGGTGCAGAATGAGGCGAACATGCTCATCGAGGACTTCATGCTTCTCGCGAACCGCACCGTCGCCGAGGCCATCGGCAGGAAAGACAGCAAATATCACGGATATACTTTCGTCTATCGTGTCCACGACGAGCCGAATCCTGAGAAGCTGTACAACTTCATCGCGCTTGTTTCGCGGCTCGGCTATTCGATGAACATCAGCACGCGCGAGAAGCTCGTGAAGTCGTACAACTCGCTCTTCAAGGCGGTCGAGGGGCGCGGCGAGAAGAACCTCATCGAGTCGGTGGCGGTCAGGACGATGGCGAAGGCGCTTTACAGCACGGTGAACATCGGGCATTACGGATTGGCGTTCCCGTTCTACACGCATTTCACGTCGCCGATACGTCGTTACCCCGACTTGATGGTGCATCGTCTCATCGAGCGTTATATGATTGAAAACCAACCGAGTGTGAGCCAAAACGAATACGAGGTCCTGTGCCAACATGCGAGCGAGATGGAACGCCGCGCCGCCGAGATGGAGCGCGAGTCGGTGAAGTACAAGCAGGCCGAGTACTTGCAGGACAAGATCGGGAAGGTGTTCGACGGTCTCATCTCCGGCGTCTCGAAATGGGGCATTTACGTCGAGCTTAAAGACAGCAAATGTGAGGGTCTCGTCAGATACAACACCTTCGACGATGACTATTATTATCTCGACGAGGAGAACTTCCGCATCATCGGCCACGATCGCGGCATGATATACCAGCTCGGCGACGAGGTGAAAGTGCGCGTCAAGAACGTCGATCTGATCAAGAAACAGCTTGATTTCGAGATGGTTGTGGTGAAGAACAGCGGAAAGAAGCCGAGGAAGTGAGGAAGATGTTCAGGCGGTTTGTTTGAATTTCTCTCTTTTTCAAAATCGTCATTCAGGAAAAAACTGTATTTTTGCAGCGTTTTTTAGGAATACAATAATATCTCATATTTCAGAATATGCCGAATAACGACTATAATAGTATCAATAGACTTTACACTTTTGAATTGGAGAGTGTTGAGGAGTTGATGGTTCGGATTTCGCGTCAAGTGCGGGACCGGCGTTTGGAAAGAGGGCTTTCGCGTGAGGCGTTGTCGATGATGTCGGGGGTGCCGGTGTCAACGCTTGCCAAGTTTGAGCAGAAGCATGTCATCTCGCTTTCGCAGTATGTCGCGGTGGCCAAGGCGTTGGGTTACAGCGACCAGATGAAGTCGCTGCTTGCCGAGCCGCGTTATGCAACGCAGGAGGAGCTGGAACAGATTAACCGTAATAAATCACGCAGACGTGGCCGCAATGAATTCAACAGATAAACTCACCGTGATGATGCACGGCTGTGTGGTCGGCACGCTCGTCCTCACACCCGACTCGCGACAGGCGAGTTTCCGTTATTCACGGGAATGGCTGCATGACGGCTTCAGCATCTCGCCGCTTGAATTGCCGCTTGAAGACAGGCTTTTCATCGCGCAGCCGATGCCTTTCTATGGCAATTTCGGCATATTTGAAGATTCGCTTCCCGACGGTTACGGACGTTATCTTCTCAACAGAATGCTTGCCCGCAAAGGTATTCATGACATGGATTTGACTGTCCTTCAACGACTTGCCATCGTCGGCAGCTCCGGAATGGGAGCATTGGAATATGTCCCTGCCATTGAAATTGAAAAAGACAGGCACGATGAAAAAAGCGTCGGACACAATTTGGATTATATGCAGCAACTCGCGCTTGATGTCTTGGGTGAGAAGCAGACAGACGGTGCCGACACTTTGTTTTACAACAATGGAAATAGCGGAGGCTGTCGGCCAAAATGTCTTATTCATGACGAAGAAGGCGAGTGGCTCGTCAAGTTCAGGCACACATACGACCCGCAAGACATTGGCAAACAGGAATATGACTACATGCAACTGGCTGCCAAGTGCGGCATTAACATCCCCGACTGCCGTCTGCTGAACGGCAAGTATCTCGCCACGCGCCGTTTCGACCGGGCCGCTGACGGCACACGTCTCCATGTGGCGACGGCGGCGGCACTTCTGCGCGAAGGCATCAACCCGCCGATGACCGACTATCGTGTGCTTTTAGCATTGACGGGATTCCTCACTCAGTCGCCGGCGGAAGTGGAGCAGATGTTCAGGCGGATGGTCTTCAACGTGATGATTGAGAACAAAGACGATCACGCGAAGAATTTCAGTTTCGTCTGCCGCGACGGTCGCTGGAGCCTTGCGCCGGCTTACGACCTGACACGTTTTCACGAAGGTTATCACGGCGAGCACGCGACCTCCGTCATGGGCAAGGGCAACCCGACCCGGAAAGACCTCGTCGCATGCGGCGCGACAATCAGAATCACGCCTGCGAGGTGCAATGAGATGATAGACGAGATCTGGAACGCCTGAACGGGATTAGTGTTTCTGTTTTTTACGTGTGAGGTCTTTCGATTTTCAGCACTTCCAACCGTTGTGTCATTTTTGCTGCGCTAATCCCTGTGCGCAAAGCGTCAGCGGAGATTCTCCGACTTGGCGACGATGGTGAGAACTTCGTTTATGCATTACGTTGACTTTCACGGCCAACATCGTCATCCGTTTTCAGTTTCTGTCGGACAGCAAAATTTTTTATTATTCTCGGACAAGAACTGCCTTTTGTTTCCCGACTTTGACAGCCAAATTCACGTATTTCTGTAACTGTTTATTGCTCAATTGCATATAAAAAGACATCTGACTTGAGATGAGGCGTAGACGGAGCACTCTATATAGCAAAGACCATCATTACCATACGTCTGAGGCTGCCTAGTGGTGAGACACCCCTTGCTCTTTTTCACCACCCCTCAGCAAGAGGTCGTTGAGCTGTTGCTGGATGCCTTGAAAATAGGTAACGATAAATAGGGTGCCTCATTGTCAAAGTCAGAAAATATTTATTCAACGTTGATTGTTGCATCATAGATAGAGTTTGCATTCAGTGCCCCTTGCCATAACAAAACACTCGGACAACCATCGCCACAATCTATTGAGACGTTTCGGACACTTTTGCGAACTAAGAAAAGAATCTGGTTGCTGTATTTGGTTACTGTCTTCTCAACAGTGAACATTTGCCCCAGATACAATCTGATAATATTCTTGGCTTTACGGATAGCATCACTATTACCTTCAAGTTTAACTCTGAACAAAGCAAAAGGAAAAGAATCATCCACATCAGGATTATTCTTTTCCGCAAAATCATTATTATACGAAACAAGGGCAGAAGATCCCACAACCTCAGTCGCTGGCTTCAACACCTTAACAGAGTTCATAAACTCCCGACTCCTACCCATCTGCAAATCCAATGGATCAAAATTATACTTAATATCTGCAACTTCATAATTTAGTGCCTGTTCATTAGAATAATAATACTTACTACCATCTGGCATTGTGAAAGTCATCTTCGAAATTGCCATCTCACCATTATCTATAAAGTATTCAGGCACATAAGTAACACTTGACCATGCGGCACGGAATGCCTCGGCGTTTTCGTAAGGAACACTGACAAGCATTCTACCAAATCTGGTATCGGTGACCATAAAGACCTCGTTGTTTGGGTCATATTGTTCTAACACAATATTAAGTTTCACCTTTTTTTTCTCTTCGTTGACATACAAAAGTTCTGCCCTCTTGGTAAACTCTCTGATTCTGACAGCGCGAGTATCAGCATTAACACGACGTTGCCAGTCTTCGGTTTTCTCAAACTCTCCCTTTTTTTGCCAGTCGTTAATGACTCGCTCCACATAATGCCTCGCAAAATAATCAAATGTTCCACGTATCTTAAGTTCAGCTTGCTCTCTGTCATTGAAATCCTTGTAGTCGGCGGCAATCTTTCGTAATGGTTCCGAATTATTTTTTACAAAATCGCGTTTAGGTTTGTTTCGGAGTTTATTGACTGTTTCTAAACATTTTGTGTAGGTTTTCTTTTTGGCCTGCACCACAATGTTTCCTGCAAAATCGCAAGCACCAAATTTACTGGTATTCTTGTCAAAGATTTTAATATGGTCACCATCGACAGAAATATTGTATGGAACAAAATCAAACAAAGGCTCGTCTTTTACAGTAACAAATCCTTGTTTGCCGTCCTGTTGTATCCAAAAAATTTTATATTTTTCATCGTATTTTATGTTATCGTATTTACATCCAATCAACTCTCCTAATGCAATATCATAAACCCCCATTTTGTCTTTTTGAATCACATAAAAGAAAGGAGGTTCATACTTCCAACTTGTATAATCATTCTGTGGAAGCAAACACAAACCGTCCAATGCGTTGAACAAACTGAATTTCCCATTTTGAGTGGTTTCGAATATATCGCCAAGTTGATCGATATGTTTGAGTTGGATCTTTTCATACTCACATGGCACCAACAGTTGCCCCAACAAACCATACAAGCCAACCTTATCTAATTGATAGACTTTGAAATATGGATTTTTATTCATGGTAACTATTTCGATATTTGAGAAAGCATTACGTATTATCTGATTACCTGTCTCGAAATCTAAAACGCCCCACCTCCCCTGGATTTTTGTATGAAGAAACTTTACATTCTCCACTGTCTCAACACGTAGATTTTGATACAGACAATCATACAATTGTTTGCCTTTAACATCATATATTCCCATTTTTTCATTTTTTGTACAAATCAAATATCCATACTGCTTTTCTATCTTATCAAATTGCAAAGGCAACAAGGGATTTCCATCTAAAGTATATGAACCTATCATGCCATTTTTCTTACATATAAACATATCGTACGCTTTTTCAATAGTATGAAATTGATTCGCAAGAATCGTTTTACCATTTTTATCAAAAACACCAACCAATCCATCCTTGGTAGCATACAAGACACCATCTTTTGCTACGATACTGCTATATACCAAAGGCATAACTGTCACACCACTTTTTGAACAAACCCCATATGTATTGCCTATTCTGCATAACAAATTATCTTCTAACGCAGTTAACTCATCATACAAATTTGATGAAACTGGTGTACCATTCGATTTGAAGAACTGCCATTTGCCAGACTCTTTTGCCAATAGAACATTTGTGCCAGATTCTTTGATTTCTGAGTATGAAATGTCCATTATCCATTTGCTATTTTCATCCAACATTCCATATTTGCCATCCACTCTCACCACCTGACATCCAAATACTTTACCAGCCTTCAATGATGTATTACCTGTACATGGTAGTATTTCCTTGAAATAATAATCTACAAGACCATACTTCCCGTCTTTCTTGACATCAGCATATCCGCCCCTTTCCTGAACTGCGGCATATTCTACAAATGAGTAAGGACATGGTTGCATAAACGAATATTCATGCCACTCATATCCTGACGATGGTTCTGTTGGATAATGAGGTTCTGGGTTGTATGGTTTCGAAGGTGGATATGACAATCCACGGTCACGTATCACCTGATTAAAAATAGGGTCGAATGCAACTTTGTTGGCTGCCTCATCACAAATGCGCTGATAATATCCGGCACCAGCCAAAATGAGTGAACCAATGGCTGCACCCAATTGAGACCCGGCATCATTGTTATTTTGCATAGCTTGCTGACGTTGTTGTTCAGCTGCCACGGCTGCCTTACAAGCCTCTTGACGCTTGTTTTCCCATATCGTATTGGCATAGCTCCTAGCATTGCTGACCTTTGCATTATATTCACTCAGTTCCTTATCATACTGCTCTTTGACTTGGGTATATTTATAATAATCCCTGTCATACTCAGCCTTGAGACGTAACCATTCGTCATGCTTGATTTTCTTGTCTAAATCCACTATGCACATCCTGATATAACCATTATGCAGTTCATATTCTGTTGCGTATGTTGCTATCACATTACCTGCATTGTCACTGAAGGCATAATATGTTTGCCCATTTTCACTAAACCTAAGCAAATACCACCCATCACAATCAGTATGATACTGAACCATTGCGTATTTTTCACGAAGTGCAGCGGTGACTTTTGTATTCTCTTTCGCAAAAAGCCCTTTTACCACCAAAACAAGCAAAAACAAAATCAAAAATCTTTTCATTATAACCATTATTTTTTTATTTATTATTATTTATCAATTCATCATATTCTGCCATTGAGAAAGGCATAGAGTTTAATGTCTCCGGTTGCCATGTTCGGACCTTAATTAGCGGCTTGTCTGGATCTGTACAATCTATTAATAAGAAAAGATAACCACGATCCCCATAGTTGCTTGATGAATAATCTTGAAGCAACTGAACCGAATATAGGTTTCCCTGTGCGGATTTTTCAACAGCCGTATTACTAAACTTAATGTTTATCCATTCCTTAGTGGAAAAATGGTTGGCAAGAATTTTCAGATACGCATCTTTTGTATATTTTGTATAGACAACGTTATTAATTTTCATTTGATTAATGTCAACGTTATTGGTATTATGCAAAACTCTTCCCACTATTATGACGGCATCATCAGCAAAAATGGATTCTATATAGTCAAGGCGCATCAACGCAAAGGCTGTCTTGTAGTTTTCCATAAAATTGACAAGAGCTAATTTAGCTGTTTCTGAATACTCGGTTTTACACATTATGTTACGTGCTGCACGTTCCTCAAGCGCAAACTGTATGCCGTCTATCTTACCCGTGGCATCAAAAGTGAAAACAACATTCTCTAAGGTATTCTTGCCTTTGGTGAATACGAAAGACATAGGTATGCTACGACACATAACATCATCGCCTATACGTATAAAACTACAACTGGACGTTGTGATTACCTTGGCTTTCCCGTATTTTATCAATTTATTCAACTGTTGACACCCATTTACCGTGAATAGACTTTGTATTGATTCATATTGATTATTGTTAATACTCCAGCAAACACTGTCTATTATTGTCTTAAAGCGAATCGAATCGTTTGTTTGTACCATATGCTTGTTTTCCGTAACACGGTCTGCAACAATATTTTGGCTTATATCTGTGTTCGATTTTAAAGATGAAATTGCTGAATTGTTCGATTTTCCGGATGACAACATGTCTTCAGATACAATCTTATCAGAAATCTCTACTATATGTTTTGCTTCTTCTTCATAATTAAACCTATGCTTTGTAATAACATTCTGTAACTCCTGGTCAAACGAAGCTTCATCCTCGTATCTATACTCTATTTTGACATGAATGTTTTTTGGACGATTATTCATAGGTAGCGACACAATGGTCCAACCGTCCTTGACGGGCATTTCATCGCTCCACCCCGTGTTGTCATTGTAAGTATAGTTCAAATTTGTAACCGCCTCCCCCTTATAGATGAAAGCAAGTTTCGCCTCGGTTGAGTTGCCTGGAATAAAACCATCAAAAGTAATTTTAATCTCCAAAAGTATAGATTTTATTTTTTCACACAAATAGGTGTTCGCTTTAACTGTCTTTCCTGAATTGTCTAATATCTCAACATTATCTGCATTATGCATTTCATGAAGTAGAACCTGAGCACCATAGTAGTAGCGAAGGGCGTCTGCTAATTTCTTCTCGTTTTCACTACGCTCGGCACATCTGGCAAACTCTTGCACTTTGTCTTTCTTTGATTGTATAGCATCGTGTCGTAGATTTGTTTTCTTTTCCATTAATTGCGATTGCAAATCCTTCACATCCTTGATATAATTGTTGACAGAGCGTGAATTGCTGTGCACTCTAAGAAAATTTAGTCTTGGCATAATATCTTTGTCGACTTTATCCTTTATATTATCCAACGTGGCACTGGCATTGCCCATATTGTTATCATCAATATAACTTTGAACATCTTCCATCTTATGGAAACACACATCAATAATTTCCCTCACCTTCGCATCATAGACATCGTTCACGTCATCACGCTTCACGAATGCTACCGCATATATGATTTTGTTTTTCGTGTTGTAGCTCACCCTATGCTGAATCAGCGATACTACATCTCCCCCCGCAGTCTCTTCTGTTATGTTCAAATTCCTGATAAGTGACTTACGAACTTCTGCCTCTATATCTCTCTTCGCTTCCTGCTCGTCCTGACCTTTCTCCAAATCGTCTTCAGCTGAGTAGCTGAAGTACTCGTCCGTATCGTAAAGTCCCCATTCGTCCGGACGCCCACTGATTGTCACATCCTTCCCGCCAAATTCGCCACAATCGCGAAACTCGGTGAAACGCACCTGCTGAACCCTGTCACTTTTGACCGCCACCTGGCACAGTACATAAACCCTCACTCCGCCACCACTCAAATTCTCTGTATAGTTGCAGACTTTGTTTACCGGTATCTTAAATTCTGTCCCAACGCTCTCAAACGCCCCAGAACGGATGGCAGTCTCAATCTGCGTCGATGATATGGGAAGACCAAGGGAGCTTATCGCATTCTGAAACACAAGCCCCATGGCCTTGTTCATCGCTGCCGTCTCCGTGTTGCCCGTCGCCGACTCCACCACGTAGCGGTATGTGTCGTTCTCGGCGGTCGGCTTCTTCGAAACCCATTTAGGTACTTTGCCTTCGGCTGTTACTGGCAACAACATTGCCGCAAGGACCATTAAAATAACACGTCTCATCTATTTTTACTTTTCTTTGGTTTTTCGGTTGTTTTTGGTTTATAACACTGGTTGAACTCTTCGAAACCGGGATCTATAGTGAATGACTTAGCTATCTGCCATAGAACGTACACCCTGATGCGATTCGCCTCAAGCACATCTTCCGAATACATACAAGCTTGATTGATACGGACTCGCATCTGCTGACTTTCCACTACGACTGTATCTACCGAGGCTGTCACTACATTCCCCATCCTGCTCCTGAAACTCAATACTGCCATCGAATACGCATTCTGATACGCCGCCTCTATCGTGACACCCTCTGCCGAAGTCACAAAATAGTAAAAACCCGCATCACGACCCGCAACAGGAGTATTCTCTATCCAATAGGGACGATTACGCACAGTAAATTGGGCATTCATCAAAAATGCCCAATTTACCATGAGTACAGTCAAAATTAACCCCCTGAAATTAAGCACAACGATATTACTTATTCATGCTCTCTTTAATCTTGGCCATCTTCTCTTCTGCGTATTTGCGGAATTGATTACGGTTGAATTCCATCTCCAGCTCCTCGTTGGCATCCAATTGGGATGTCATGTCTTCAATGAGCTTCTTCTTTGGTATTTGAATGGCTATCCAATACTCAAAGTTACCGTCATCAAGCACAAATCCCTTCTCGCAGGTCTGCTCGGCATCGTTTAATTCCCTCTCAACAACAGTGTTCAACTCGCCTTCGATAATCTGCTGTACCTTCGACGCCTGTGCACTTCCTGTCGCATTGCGGCTGTAGTCTGACGAGAGTCCCTGCACAAAACCGCCCAATTTCTCTCTTACCATTGCTTTCGCATTCTGTAAGGCGGCACGACGCGCATTCTGTTGGTTGATGTTAGTCGCTGTTCCCGTTCCACGGAAGTACTCCGCATCGTCAAAGCCGTTCTCTTTACACGGAATCTCAATAGCTGTTCTTTGATAGCCGGGTGTTTTCGATTCTTCTTGTGCCGTTACGGCCTTTTTCTGTACATTGCAGCCCACGCACGCCAGCGTAAGTACTGCCAATAACAATTTTTTCATGATACATTTTTTTAGTTTGCGCCTACTTTTTTTTGTTCTGTTCAATGGCATTTCGGCAATATTCCATTATTTTTTTCGTGTGTGACGTTGGCGACAAAAAAACTGACGACACCCCTCTAAAATCGGGTGTCGTCAGTTTTTTATAAATCATATTTTGTCCGTCTATTACGGCATAAATCTGGTATTTACCCCCCCCCATACAACTGTTTAATACACAACACAGTACACCACAACAGCAAGCAACAACAATCATAGTGATAAGATATGTCCCATTTAGTTCACTATACATAGTACTATATTCCATTTCTATTCTGCGTGCAAAATTACAAATATTTATTTGATCATGCAAACATTTTTCCACTTTTTGCTCAAAAGACAAGCGGGGTCTCAACACATTCATGTCTTAACAGTGAATAAAGACAACTGAATCCCAGTAATAAATGCAATTTTTTTGTCAAAAATTTCAATTGACGATTCGAAGTTACAGAAAAAACATTCAATTGGGGTTATATATTTCAATGCTGTAATCATTTTTCTAAAAATAACACTTTTCCCATTTTTTGCCATTTTCTTTCAAAACTTTATCAAAGCCGATGGCAATATCTTGTCAACAATCACATATTCGCCGTCAATGTGGAATATCACGGTGAGTTTCTTGTTTCCAATCAAAAAGGTCTTGGCCTCCGGATGATAGAGTTTTGGCAATTCATAACTGCTCTTGGGCAGAATCGGTGCAAGATACGACAAGGCGTCTATCTCATCGAAGATGTGATTGACATAGCGCTGTGAATACTCAATGGAGGTTTTCTCTGCCACCCAAGTGGTCAACGCTTTGATGTCGGATTCTGCCTCAACGTCATATTCAACACAAAACTTTCTCATAATGTTTTTCCAAGGCATCAAGCATCTTCTGTCTCAATTCTTCAATAGGACGATGCGCTTTCCCACGGTTCGGATTCTGCAAATCACGCTCAATGGAGGCTTCCCAATAGGCTCTCTGTTCGGGCGTCAATTCATCTTCAATCGCTTCAAAATCAATCTTTTCTTCTGTATCAGTGGTTGTGTTCATCATTTTATGTTTTGTATTTGCCTGCAAAATCAAGCATTTTTCCTGTTCGGTATCCCAAATGGTGCGCACACGTTTTCTTCAAATTTTTGAGGCGAAAAAACGTGGCTGGTTTCTGTCTTGAAGTGACCCCAAAGGTTTTCTGTCCAACCTTTTGGGGTCATTTCACATCTCCGGCGGCTTCTCTTAACTCTCCTCTCTTAACCCTCCTCTCTTAACTTTCCTCTATCTGGTCGTTGCTTCCCAGCACGTTGATGATCTTGTGCATGTAGAGTTCTTTCATTCTGTCGCGGGCGGGGCCGAGGTATTTGCGCGGGTCGAACTCGGCGGGTTTCTCGGCCATGGTCTTGCGGATTGCCGCCGTCATCGCCAGACGGCTGTCGGAGTCGATGTTGATCTTGCACACCGCCGACTTCGAGGCTTTCCTGAGCTGCTCCTCTGGGATGCCGACCGCCGCCTTCAGGCAGCCGCCGTTGCTGTTGATGATGTCAACGTCTTCCTGCGGCACCGACGATGAGCCGTGAAGCACGATGGGGAAGCCGGGAAGTTTCTCCTCGACGGCCTCGAGGACGTCGAACGCGAGCGGAGGCGGAAGCAGACGGCCCGTCTTCGGATCGACGGTGCACTGCTCCGGCGTGAACTTGTACGCGCCGTGTGATGTGCCGATGGAGATTGCCAACGAATCGACACCTGTTTTTGTCACGAAGTCAATCACTTCCTCAGGTTTCGTGTAGTGACTCTCCGCCGCCGACACCTCGTCTTCGACACCAGCCAAGACGCCGAGTTCGCCTTCGACCGTCACATCATGTTGATGTGCGAAATCAACGACTTTCTTTGTCAGCGCGACGTTCTCGTCGTATGGTAGAGCCGAGCCGTCGATCATCACCGACGAGAAGCCCATCTCGATGCAGTTCTTGCAGAGCTCGTACGAGTCGCCGTGGTCTAAGTGAAGCACTATTTCGGGGTGTTCGCAGCCGAGTTCTTTTGCGTAGGCGACGGCGCCTTCCGCCATGTAACGGAGAAGCGTCTGGTTCGCGTAGTTGCGCGCGCCCTTCGAAATCTGAAGGATGACAGGAGATTTGGTCTCCACCGCAGCCATGATGATGGCCTGCATCTGTTCCATATTGTTGAAGTTGAATGCCGGAATCGCGTAGCCGCCCTTGACGGCCTTGGCGAACATCGCACGTGTGTTCACCAATCCTAAGTCTTTGTAATTTACCATGTTATGTGTGTTTTGTGTTGTTTTCCGAAATGCAAAAATATATTATTTTTCAATACTCAACGAAATCATTTGTTTTTTTTGTTCAACAAGTCTAAATCTAAGTTCCAATTCAGTTTTATTTTTTTATCGTTATGATTTTCAATATTTTCGATGATTTCTTCTTCTTTGCTTTCTGAGATGAGAAGGAGTTTGTCGCCTTTTTTAAGGTAAAGTTTCCCGTTCGGTATGATATAGCGTTCATCGCGTTTTACAATCATCACGAGAGTTCCTTTCGGGAGCGGGTAGTCTTTCAGAAACGCTTCATTATCAACGGTTTGTTCGTCCATTATTGCGTTCAGTTCTTCTGGAATCTCGATGCCGAAGTTCTGTGGTCCGCTTTCGTCTTTCTCTCCGAGTTTCAGTTTTTTCGCGAAAAACGGAATCGTGGTGCCTTGCACGATGAGCGAGACCAGCGTGATGAAGAACACGACGTTGAAGATGAACTGTCCGCCTTCGACGTCTGCCACGAATGGGTACGTCGCGAATATGATCGGTGCGGCGCCGCGGAGGCCGACCCACGAGATGAACATCTTGTCTTTCAGTCCGATTTTCTTGAAGGGCAGTAGGCAGAGGAACACCGCTGCTGGGCGTCCGATGAGGATGACGAAGACCGCTATGCTGATGGCCGGCACCGCAATAGGCAGCATGGAATGCGGCGTGACGAGAAGGCCGAGCATGAGGAACATCACGATCTGCACGAGCCATGTGAGACCGTCGAGGAGCTTGTCGATGCTGCGTCTCTCGATGATTTTCCTGTGGCCGAAAAATGAAAATTCCTTGTTTAAGATGGTTATCTTGATGTCTTGTTTCACCATTCCGGCGTTGCCCACTATGATGCCGGCGATATAGACGGCGAGGTAGCCGTTGGCCCCGACGAGGTTGCTGATGGAGAATGTCAGGAAGATGAAGCCGATGATAAGTATCTGGTACAGAGACTTGTTCTCGAGCCGGAGCGCGTTGTGGACCAGGACGTAAATCCTGCCGAAGCCATAGCCGAAGACGACGCCCATGCCGAATTGCCATAGGAACGTCGTGATGATTTCGATGACGCTCACGTTGCCGCCGCTGCCGTTCTGTATCACCTGTATCATAACGATAGTCAGCATGTTAGCCATCGGGTCGTTACTTCCTGATTCGAGTTCGAGGAGCGGCTGCAGGTTGTTGCGCATCTTCATTTTCTGCGACCTGATGATGCTGAACACCGACGCCGAGTCGGTTGACGACATCGTGGCGGCGAGCAGCAACGCGATGGTGAGTGGTATGTCGATGGCCTTCTCGAAGACCACGCCGACGCCGTAGATGAAGAAGCCTGTGAACACCGTGGTCAGCAGCACGCCGGCCGTCGCGAGCACTATGCCGGGGGCGAGGACGGGCTTGATGGCCTCGAACTTCGTGTCCATGCCGCCGGTGAAAAGAATGATGGACAACGCTATCATCCCGATGAACTGCGCCGTGTTGTAGTTGTCGAAATGGATGCCGAAGCCGTCCTCGCCGAAAAACATCCCGGCGAGCAGGAATATCAATAACGTCGGGACTCCGAACCTGTAACCGGTCTTCGACAGCAAGATGCTGAAAATGAGTATTATCGCTGCGAGAAGCAGGAAATTACCAGCCGTGAACGTCATATCAATTTGTTGATTTGTGATTTGACAATAAAAACGCGCAAATATACGAATATATCTCGTAAAAGTCAAGTCAAAAAACAAAAACTCACCATGAACCGGCGGGATTTACGGAAAAAAGGTTCGGACGTTCACGCCCAAACCTTTCTCATGAAATCATAATCCATATTGTTTTTTAATGTCTCTGAAAGAAGAAACCGTTCGTGGCTAAGCGATTGCGATGGTCTTTGTGAGTTTCTTCTTCTCTTCCGGCTTGATCTTCGGAAGCATCACTTCCAGCACGCCGTTTTCGACCTTTGCGCTGATTTCGTCAACTTTCACAATGTCAGGCAACGCGAGCGTCTCCTTGAAATGAGCCGTCGTGAACTCGCGGCGCAGATACTGCTGCTTCTTGTCGCTCTCTTCGGTGCTGCTCTTCTTCACCATCTCGATGACGAGGTTGTTGTCGCTGTCGATGTTCAATGTCAAATCCTCTTTCGTGAGGCCGGGGACGCTCATCTCAATCTTGAATTCCTCTTGATTTTCAATGATGTTCATCTGTGGCTTGCTTGTCGTCGCCTGAATACCGTAATTGAAGTTTTCAAAAAGGTCGTTGAACAGTGTCGGGAAGAAATCTGAAGTTCTTTTTGCTACTAACATAATCTAATCTCCTATTTTTTAGTTTTTTAACGTTGTTTGTTTTTTCTTATAACTCTAATCTTTAATCTTTATATTGTTTTCTTGCCATCTTTTTTCGATGACGCGGGCGGATTGGCAATTTGCATTCCGAAAAACTTGCCTTTTTCCAAAAATACAAACAACACTTTGATTGATAATGTTTTATTCTATGAAGAAAAAATTTTCAGCATTTTTATGACTGACAAAATTTCCGAAAATATTTTTTATAAAATAAAAATAACTGACAAAATGACATTTTAGTTAAAATCGCAAATTGAATGCTTTCGGAAAAATAAATTTAAATTTCAAAATAATATTTCATATTTCAAAATAATTTGTAATTTTGCATCTTCAAAAATAAAAATTTATGAGGATTTTTACGGAGCAAAAACTAAAGGAATACATTGAAAAGGAACCGAAATCGAAGACGGCGGTTCAGGAATGGGTTTCGATAGTGAAAAAAGCTGAATGGAAGTGTTTTGCAGATGTCAAATCGACGTTTAACAGCGTTGACAGTGTTGGAAATCAGCACTATGTGTTTAACATCAAAGGGAATATTTACAGGTTGGTTGTTGTGATAAAATTCACGATAAAGTTTGTTTACGTGCGTTTTATCGGGCGGCATGAGGAATATGAAAAAATCAAGGATATCACTAATATATAATAAGTTATGACAAAGATTGAGAATGAACAACAGTATGAATGGGCGGTTTCAAGGGTGGAGGAGCTTCTTCCGCTTGTGAACGATGACACTCCGGCGAGCGATCCGAATTCGATTGAGTTGGAGCTGCTTTCAAATCTCGTCGCTGATTATTCCGATGAGCATTTTTCGGTCGGCGTGCCATCACTTATCGATGTGATGATTCTCCGGCTGTCGGAGATGAAGCTGACGCAGAAAGGTCTGGCCGAGTTGTTGGGTGTGAGTCCTTCCCGCGTCAGCGAGTATATGACTGGCAAATCTGAGCCTACGCTCAAGGTGGCGAGGGAAATCAGCCGTAAGTTGAATATCGATCCCGCTATAGTCTTAGGGGTTTAACTCCCACTTTTTCAGCACTTTATAAATCGCGCCTTCAGGTCTTAAAATGCTCTGGAACAGGATGATGTCCTTCACTTCCTGGTGGATGTACGACTTCTGTTCTATTGCCGTGATGACTTTCCAGAAATATTGTTTTTCGCACAGATCTTTGATGCGGCCGAGTGTGATGTGCGGCACGAAGTTCTGGCGGTCGCGCATGAATCCGATGCTGTCGAATGCGGTGAGGATGTCTTCCTCCAAATCAAGGAGTTGCGGCGGTGTCTGCTGCATGCCGAGCCACAGCACGCGCGGCGCGTAACGGCTGCCGAAGACGCCTGTCCTGTTGAAGTCCATCTCGAAACGCCGGTGGTTTTCAACGACTTTGCCGACCGCCTCGATGATTCTCGGTTCGTCGGGCGGATAGGTGTCGCCGATGAATTTCAGCGTGAGATGTATGTTTTTCGGTATCGACCAGTTGATGCGGTCTTCGTGCGAGAGCCGCGTCTTCAGTTCGTTCAGCAGCGGCGCGAAGCCGTTGCCCTCTGTCTGGATTGGTATTGCGAGAAAAAGTCTTTTCATCCTACTTCATCTGTTGGTATCCGGAGGCGAGTCCGCCCTCCGCTGTCTCTCTGTATAAATAAGGTATGTCGCGGCCGGTCTTGTTCATGGTGAGCACTACCTTGTCGAACGACACTCTGTGGTGGCCGTCGCTGAATGTGGCGTAGGCGTTGGCGTCGAGGGCGCGTGCTGCGGCGAAGGCGTTGCGTTCGATGCAGGGGATCTGGACGAGTCCGCAGACCGGGTCGCACGTCATGCCGAGATGATGTTCGAGGGCCATCTCGGCGGCGTATTCTATCTGCGCGACGCTGCCGCCGAAGAGCTGGCACGCCGCCGCAGCAGCCATCGAGCAGGCCACTCCGACCTCGCCCTGGCAGCCCACCTCGGCGCCGGAGATGGAGGCGTTCTCCTTCACGATGTTGCCGACAAGCCCCGCCGTCTTCAGCGCCCTGATGATGCGTGTCTCGTCGAAATTATATGCCTTGTTGCAATGGTAAAGCACCGCCGGAAGCACTCCGCACGAGCCGCATGTGGGGGCGGTGACGATGACGCCGCCGGAGGCGTTCTCCTCCGACACCGCGAGGGCGTAGGCGAAGATCAGGCCGCGGCTCCGCATCGAGTGCTGGAAGCCCTGCGCCTTGATGTGATATTGCGCCGCCTTGCGCGGGAGGTTCAGCGGGCCGGGCAGACGGCCTTCGGCAGTGAGTCCGCGGCTGACGGCCTCCTTCATCGCGTTCCACACGTTTGCCAGATGTTCGTCTAACGAAGCGTCGTTCTCGCTCTCATCGACATATTCCCAATACTGCTTGCCGGTGCGCTCGCACCAGTTCATGATGTCGGTCATCTTCGTCATCTCGTAGATGTCGTGGAGCCTCGATGGATGTCCTTCCTCCGCCAGCGCACCGCCGCCGACGCTATACACGGTCCATTCTTCGGTGACGGCTCCGCTGCCGTCAATGGCCTTGAATGTCATCCCGTTAGGATGGAATGGCAGCACTATTTTCGCTTTCCAGAAGATGGATACCGGCGCCTGCGTCTCAAGCACCTCGATGATGGCCCTGTCGGTGAAATGGCCTTTGCCCGTGGCGGCGAGGCTGCCGTATAGTGTTACCTCAAAGGCTTTCGCCTCCGGATGACGCGCCAGGAACTGCTCCGCCGCGAACCTCGGCCCCATGGTGTGGCTCGACGACGGGCCGTGACCGATTCTGTAGATTTCTTTTATCGTTTTCATCTCTAATCTTTTAACTTTAATCTTTTAACTAATTTTCGGTATTGCGTTTATCAGTTTTTTCGTGTAGTCGTTTTGCGGGTTGTTGAAGATTTCGTCGGCGTCGCCAAGCTCGACGGGCTTGCCGTTGTACATCACGAGGATGCGGTCCGACATGAAGCGCACCACGCTGAGGTCGTGCGAGATGAAGATGTACGTGAAGCCGAAGTCGCGTTTCAGCCTGTTTAGCAGGTTCAGCACCTGCGCCTGCACCGAGACGTCGAGCGCCGACACCGATTCGTCGCATATTATGAGGCGCGGGTTGACCGCCAGCGCCCTCGCGATGCAGATACGCTGCCGCTGTCCGCCAGAGAACTCATGCGGATAACGCTGGTAATGAGCCGCTTCAAGTCCGACCTCCTCCAACAGCCTGCACACCCTCTCCCTGCGTCTCGCGGCATCTTTCTCTATCCCGTGGACCATCATCGGCTCCGCGATGGCATCGCCGATGGTGATGTTCGGGTTCAAGGAGGAATACGGGTCCTGAAACACTATCTGCGCCTGCTTCCTGAACAGACGTAAGTCGCTGGCGTTCAGTGAGGTGACTTCTTTTCCGTCGAAATATACCTTTCCGCCGGAAGGCTCAATCAGCCTTAAAATAGAGCGTCCGAGGGTGGTCTTGCCGCATCCCGACTCGCCGACGAGGCCGAGTGTCTCGCCTGGAAACACCTCGAAGCTGACGTCATCGACAGCCCGCACATAGTCGTATGTCCTGTTGAAAACGCCTTTCCGCAGAGGGAACCATGTCTTCAGATGTTCCACTTTCAGAAGCGGCTTCTGCCGGTATAACTTTTCAAGATGTTCTTTTCTTTCTTCTTGTGTGACAATGAGTTTTGCTGTGAAATCGTCATTGTCTTTCCATACACCGTCGAGAAACTCCTTCACGACGGGAAGGCGTTGCAGCCTTGTGTCGAGTGGCGGGCGGCATGCCAGAAGCCCTTTGGTGTAAGGGTCTTTGGGGTTGTCGAGGACTTGTCTCACTTCGCCGTATTCCACTATCTCGCCGTTGTGCATGACGGCGACGTAGTCGGCCACCTCCGCCACCACGCCGAGGTCGTGGGTGATGAAGACCATGCCCATGTCACCGTCGTTCTGTAGTTCTTTCAGAAGTTTCAGAATCTCTTTCTGCACCGTCACGTCCAACGCCGTCGTAGGCTCGTCGGCGATGAGCAGCTCCGGGTTGCAGGCGAGTGCCATGGCGATCATGACGCGCTGTTTCTGTCCGCCGGAGAGTTCGTGCGGGTAGCTCTCGAAGATGTTCTCCGGCCGCGGCAGCATCACTCTCTTGAAGAGCTTTATGACGCGCTCGCGTGCCGCCTCCTTGGTGACGTCCTCGTGCGCCTGTATCGCCTCGACGATCTGGAAGCCACAGCGGAACACGGGGTTGAGCGATGTCATCGGCTCCTGGAAGATCATGGCTATGCGTTTCCCGCGGATGCCGTTCATCTGCGTCTCGTCGTACTTTGAGATGTCGGTGCCGTCGAGTTCGATGGTGTCGGCGGTGATGCGCGACTGCCTCTCGTTGAGCAGGCGCATGACGGCGAGGTTGCTCACCGACTTCCCCGACCCCGACTCGCCGACGATGCCGAGCGTCTTCCCTTTGAAAACCTCGAAGTCGATGCCGTGCACGGTCTCCTTCCAACCGCCGTCACGACGGAATGACACACGCAGGTTCTTGACTTTCAATAACGATTTCATCATAGTGGCACGCGGAATTTAATGAGATTGCTCGACTTCGTCGCGCCGTTCCCACCCCAAACACGCCGTCATTGCGACCGACCGTAGGGAGTGGAGCAATCTAATATTATATGTCAAAAAAATATGTTTCATACCTTTATCCTAAAACCCCTCCAGTCCCATCGTCACCGTCGGGATAAGTAATATCGCGCCTAAAATCACCATCATGAGGATGAATTTCCAGACCCATTTGAACCATTTCTGGTAAGGTATCCTGGCCACGCCGAGGGCGCCGATGAGCACTCCCGACGTCGGGGTGATCATGTTGGTGAAGCCGTCGCCGAACTGGAACGCCATCACCGTGGCCTGACGGCTGATGCCGATGAGGTCGCTGAACGGCGCCATGATGGGCATCGTGATGGCGGCCTTCGCCGAACCCGACGGGATTATCACGTTGATGAACGTCTGGATGCCGTACATTATCTCCACCGACGCCACCTTGCCGAAGTCGGACATCGACTTGGAAAGCCCGTACAATATCGTGTCGATGACGCCGCCGTTCTTCAAGATTATCACTATTCCGCCGGCTAAGCCGACGACCATCGCCGCCGAGAGGATGTCTTTCATGCCTTCGACGAAGAGCCCCGCTATGTCGCTGGCACTCTTGCCGATAGCCACGCCCGCCGAGACTCCCATGGCGAGGAACAGCGTGGCGATCTCGCCCACATACCAGCCGTAGCCCATCACGCCGATGATCAGATACAAGATGGTGTAGGCGAGGAGGAGCAGGATGAAATTATGGACTGTTTTTCTCAACGAAAGGACGCCCGCGACGGCGAAGACGCCCGTCAGCACCGGAATAAGCGGAAGCGTCATCTCACTCGCGCCGATTTTCAAGGTGGTGGATGAAAATTCAAACGAGAACAGAACCATAGCGATGAGCAGGAAGGCATACACGAACCACGCCGCCTTCGGTACGTAACTCTCGAACTCCTCGCCCTGCGCCGCGGCGTTTCTCCTCCAATAGGCATCGTCGTCGAACATTATGGAAGAGGTCGGATTTTTTTTCACCTTATGCGCATAATTCAACACGAAGGCGATTCCGAAGATGTTGATTATCACCCAACAGAAGATTCTGTAGCCTATCCCGGAGAAAAGCGGCACGCCGGCGATTCCCTGCGCGATACCGATAGTGAACGGGTTCAATATCGCGCCGGCGAAACCGATGTGCGCCGCCACATAGACCATGCACAGCCCGACGATGCTGTCGTAACCCATTGATATTGCGAGCGGTATGACGATGACCACGAAGGCGATGCATTCCTCGCTCATCCCGAAGATGGCGCCGAAGAAACTGAACAGCAGCATTATCAGCACGATGATGATGTTGTCAACGCCTATCGCGCCGAGGACCCTGTTGCTCTCAAGCCGTTTCGTGAATTTCAGGAAAGAGAAAATCCCCATGTCGATGGCGCGGCTCTTGTTCATGATCCAGAACGCGCCGCCGATTATAAGTATGAACGCGATGATTGACTTCTGCTCCACGAAGCCGTCGAAAAGCGCGGAGAACACCTGCCACGTCTGCGGCTCGGGGTTGAAATCGCCTTGATTCTCAACCGGTATCTCGTTTTCAAAATAAAATACGCCGTCGATGTATCTTCCGGGTTTTATGAACCACGTCAGCATCGCGGCAAGCACAATGATGAAAAATATGATTACGTAGGTATGCGGAACCTTCCTTTTAGCCATAAAAATCTTTTTTGCAAAAGTACATATTTTTTTTGACCGATACGCAGACGAATAAAAATACAATGTGAAATGACTTTGGTGTGTGAAAAAATTGTATTCTGGGCCGTGGGTCTGTGAATATCAACGTTTAAAATGGGAAAAGGCGAGAGAAATTGTGCGGTGAAATCTCGTGGTTCAAAATAAAATTGTATTTTTGCGCCTAAATTTGAGATGTGCGGGTCTCGCATCGCCAGAATCGGATTATGGGTCTTGCCGGTTCGGGCATGGAAGTGAAATAAATAGAACCTACCTTAGAAAATCAATGTCAATGAAGAAAACATTACTCGCATTGCTGCTTGTGATTTTTGCCTTTTCAGCAAAGGCGCAGTTTAATTTAGGAGGCCAGTTCAGCATTAATTTTGACAATGAACACACCTCTTACGACTCTGGTGTATCGACAAGCAAAGAAAACGCCTACATGATCAATATTAAGCCGAAGATCTACTGGAATCTCAATGAAAAGATGCAGATTGGAGGGAGAATCGGGTTCGCTTACGGCCGTCTGACCACCGGGATGATCTACGATTCGTCAAATGAAGAGGCTCAAAGAGAGGTCATACATAGGGCTGTGGGCTGGTCGCTGTCTCCTTTCTTCGGGTACAGGCTGCTGACTTGGAAACGGATAAGTGTCTGGGCCGAGGCCAATCTGTTTTTCGGGCAGGCGTATAATGTTGAGAAGTCGAATGATGTCATTGTGGGTTATTATGAATGGAACAGTCAATCGGAGTACGGATTTCAGATACTTCCCGTTGTCAACATAGATCTGAAAGATAATCTCGCCTTGCAGCTACATGCCGGGTTCATCTCTCTCGGATGGTACGGGACGACGTCGCGTTATCCCGACAGGGTCGTCACGACAAGCACTTGTGATCTTCACAAAGGAGGGTTTGCCGGAATCGTACAGGGGCTTCTCGACTACGGCATAGGCTTGGTGAAGAAGTTTTAAATGAAACCGCAGACGCGGCTGTGTCCGTGAAGGCTTCAGCTTTGAATGATGAAACAAAGAAAAAGAAATACCTGGCTGAAAACCACATTGATTGTTGTGGGTTGTCTGATTCTCGTGCCGATACTTCTTGTCGTGGCAATCCTCACGGCGTTGTCGATTCCATCGGTGCAGAACAAGGCGGCGCAGACGGCCGCACGCATGATCTCCGAAAGGACCGGCGTCGAGGCGTCGGTGGGGCATTTCTCGGTGAGGCCGCCGTTTGACATCCTTCTGCATGACGTCTTCGCCGGCGACAGCATCGGCGACACACTCGCTTACATCGGCACTCTCGACGCCCGCATCCGCATCGACGCGCTGCCCGACTCGATAGCCGTCAAGTCGCTGAAAACCAATAATGTTGTTGCTCATACCGGTGACTTTATCTCATCCCTGAAGATTGACGGGAGCATCGGGGCGCTTTCCGCCGGAATCGAGACGTTCAGCTTGAGCGAAGAACGCTTCAGGATAACCGACGCATTCATCAAAGACGCCGACGTGTCACTCGTCCTTAACGATTCAAAAGAAGATGAAGAGGAATCATCGTCCGACACCACGGCACTTTCCATCGACCTCGAAGGTGTCTCTTTGGACAACGTGAGGTTTTCGTTGGAGCCGATTGCGCTGGAGCTTGATGTGGGCAAGGCCGAGGCAAGCGCGTTGATTGATGTCGGCGCGGATTGCTACACGGTGCGCCACATAGACATCGCGGATTCTGATTTCGTGATGGACGACCTCGAATTTTCAATAGGCAGACTTTCGGCGGAAGCAAAGGCCGATGTCGGCAATGACTGTTATGCCGTGCGCAACATGGACGTGGCCGACACTGATTTCGGGGTGGGCAACTTCAAAATCACCGTGGGCGGACTGTCGGGCGACGCGCTGGTTGACCTCAAAAACTCAGTCGTCTCCTCCAACGGACTGAACGTGAATGTCCCTGATATGCAGACTGATGTCAGACTTCACGAGACATATTTCGACATGGATGAGATGCGGGTGACTGCTAAAGCCGAAGGCAGCTTGGTCGGCTCGGAGTTCTCCCTCGACGCGGACTATGACATTGATGACGAACTGTTCAATGTGGGCCTTGACTTCGGCAGGATGGACCTCGCGCCAGTCATGCAGATGTCGGGGAGCGAACTCGTCGTGGCGGGTCATGTCCGCGCCTCAGGCTCTGGATTAAACCCGATGGACGAGAAAATGACCGCCGACATCACCGCCGACCTTGACATCTGCCGGTTCGACAGCCTCGACGTCTCCGGCCTCAACCTGGCAGCCAACATAAAATCGGGTGCGCTCAAAGGAACTCTGACAACGCCGGTGCATTATTCCGACACATCGGTGGCGGCAAAGCTGATAATGGACAGCCGCTTCTTCGTGAACGGCTTCACGGGAAAGTCACCCGGAATAGACTTCGCCGCGAAATTAGCTTCCGTTGAAGTGCGCCTCCCCGCCGACACGTTGAATGTCAGCGGGATGGACGTGAATCTCAAGACGATGAAAGAACTGTGCGATGTCAACGTCAAAATGCCTGGAATGGAACTGTCGGCCAATGTGTCGGCCCATGCTTTTGAAATTCCGTCGCTTCTGCCTTCTTCAATCGAGATCAATGATTTGTCCGACTTCGACACACTCATCGCCGCATTACCGGCCGTCAACGCTGACCTTAGCATTCGGCAGGACAACCCGTTGCGCGGAATCATCCGGAAAATGGGCTTCGACCTCACGGACCTCACGGCGGCTCTGCATTCCGACGGCACTTCGAGGAAGGTGAACGTCTCGCTGAAGACACCCGACCTCGACGGAGAATACAGGCTTCCGGCGATGAATGCGGCTCTCTACGCCAACATCTCTGACGGCAAGGCCGACGCCACTCTTAGGTTCAATACTGACATCGAAGACGGACTCTTGTCGGTGAATGGCATTGACACTGATGTCAGTCTTCAGACCGTGCTGAAAAGAAACGGTGACGACATGAAGGTTGACGGCGACCTCAACCTTGCAGATTTGGTTTATGACGGCAAGAACATCGGCGACAGAAAAATGATATTCAACCTCCGTCCCGACAGCAGCAACCCGAGCCAGTCTGTCGCCAACGCAAATCTTGACGATATTCCTGTGGAGATAGTGAAACAGTTCGTCGAGCTTCCGGAAGACATCGGGATTTATGGTAAAGTCAGGGCGCGTGCCGTGGTCAAGGGCATTCCTGACAAAATCGATTTTTTCGTCGGTGTCACGCCGATAGACGCCGCGGTGGAGTACAGCCCGTATGACATGCTGCTGCGGCTCGGCGAGCAGGAGATAACTTTGGAAAACAACAAAGTCAGGCTGAACGGAATCACCGTCATCGGTGTTGACAGCACCTCGGTGTCTCTTGACGGCGGCCTTGACCTCGACGCCATGACGCTCGACGTGACGTTGAAGTCGGACGGCTTCGAACCCGTCAGGCTCCCGAAAGACGGCCCCATGCCGGTGTATGGCAGACTGCTCGCCGGCATCGACGGAAGCATCACAGGCCCCGTGGACGATTTGCTGGCCGATGTTGACATCAACGTCCTGCCGCAGACCGACATCACATATCCCATCGACAAGAAGAACCTCGCGCAGGTAAGCCCCGCAGGGACAGTGAATGTGAAATACGGCGGCGCGGCCGGGCTACAACTCGGAGGACAGCTGGATATAACGGATGGCAAGGTCTTCTTCTCACCGAAACTGTACCCTATGATGCCGTTTGTCATCGACAAGGGCAGCCACATGAAATTCAACGGCGGCATCGAAAACACCGAACTCGCGGTCTCGGCGTCGCAAGGTGCCAAGGCCATATACAAGCCTCATGACCAGGTCTCAAGGAATGTCGATTTCGTCACCGGCGTGAAGGTCGGAGGCTCGTTGGACAAGATAGACATCGGCTTCTTCCTTGACGCGCCGAAGGACAGCGAGATACAGAGAGAACTCGCGGAGACGCCGGAGGAAGACCGTGAGGGATTGGCGGCGGTTCTCCTTGCCACCGGGATGTACGCCTCGGAAAGCAACGAGGCCACACAGATGGAAGGCTACGCACTGTCGAGCATCCTGCAGTCGAAGCTGAACGCCGCCTCGTCGAACAGATTCGGCAACAAGATCAGTCTGGACTTCGGCATGGCAAAGGCCAAACACGAGAAAGGCATAGAGACAACCGACTACACTTTGAATGTCTCCAAGAGTTTCTTCAAAGACAGGCTGAATGTGAAGCTCGGCGGCAGCGTGTCGGACAACGCCGAGGTCAACAAAAACTCCACGTCGTTCATCAACAACATCTCGGCCGAATGCAAAATAGACTCCGCAGGGATGTTCAAGGCGCGGCTGTTCAGCATGAAGGACTACAACAACATCGTGGAGGGAGAACTCGTAAAGTCGGGCCTCGGTGTGCTTTTCAACAAGACCCTCGACCGCCGGCGTGACAGCATGGACAGGTCGCTTGACATGGAGGTCGAAGGCAATGCGGTGCTCAGGAGCAACAACCAGTTCGGCCCCGATGCGGTGGTCGCGCTGACAAAACATAATCTCTTCAGACGCAACGACATCTTCACCGTCAAGCTCAAGGGAGCGTATTACTGGAACCTCAACAGGAAACAGCTGAAAGACCCCACGAGAAACGACACTTACCTCTTCGGCGCGGACTTCGCCCTCAACTTTCCGTACATGCAAGTCGGCAGATGGGCGCGTAAATACGACGGACAGACTGTTTACCGTCTCGGCTATCTGAACGAGAACATCTCCGGCGACTACGGCATCCACAAACTGTACGGCGGCGTCGATTACAGCATCCGCAACGGCAGGTTCGTCACGCACAGCTTCTCGCCACTGTACGTCTCCATCGTGCTTGCCGACAGAGCATCGGAGCAGTTAGCCGCCAACGTGGGTTTCGTTGACCTCCTCAAACTCTTCATCAACAACGAGTTCATCCCTTCGGTAAGGTATTCGTTCGACTACAACAACTACCGCGACAGAAGCCGTGCCGTCAACACAGCATTGGAGATACAGCTGAAAGAATCCGCGAACCTCATCTCAGGCGTGATGGCGGCTTTCGGAAGAGACTTCAACGAAAAGAACAAAGGCTTCCTCGGCATCAACTACGACCAGTTCGTGAAACTTCAGGTTGAGCTTAGAAACAAGTTCAGGCTGAACGACAGGCTAGAGCTTGCCACGCGGGCCTTGGCGGGAGCCGTCGTCAGCTTCGGCAACAGCGTGGCCGCCCCGCTCTCGGAAGCGTTCTCAGCAGGCGGCCCCAACAGCATCAGGGCGTTCCTGCCGCGTTCGATAGGCCCGGGCGACTTCCACAACGAAAATTATAGTTCGTACATCTTCCACACCGGAGACCTGAAACTGGAACTCAACGCCGAGCTGCGTTTCCCTATAGTATGGAAACTCAACGGAGCATTCTTCGTTGACGCCGGAAACGTCTGGGCGCTGAGAGACCCGCATGACTATCTGTCGGAAGAAGGCATCAAGGCACTGCTAAAAGGTTTCAACCTTCCGGCTCTGTACAACGGCACCATCAAGGCGGAGACGTTCTTTGACCAGCTTGCCCTCGGAACAGGCATGGGGCTGCGCCTCGACTACGAGTCGATAGTCATCAGGCTCGACCTCGGTGTCGCCATCCACGCGCCGTTCGACACTGGACGCAGCGGGTACTACAACATCCCCAAGTTCTGGCGCGACGGCATGACACTCAACTTCGGGATAGGGTATCCGTTCTGATGCCATGGCCTCATTCCCGCATAGGAAAAAATAGTCCAGTCAGGATGTAAAAAATAATTCGTATCTTTGCACGTTTTTTAATCCTAAAATTTTAGTGTTAATTTTTTGAACGTTAAATCGTTAAAATCAAATCAAATGAGAAAGTCTATCATTCTGTTGGCCCTCGCACTTTTAGTGATGGCAGGTTGCAAAAAGGAAAAAGTCACAGATCCACAACCTCCGACAGGAAAGGCGAGCCTTGTGGTTTATGGTGATATTTACACGGCAGAAAGTGGAAACACTTCGGCCGAGGCATTCGCCGTGAAAGACGGTAAGTTTATATATGTCGGCACAAAAGACGGCGTACAAGAGTACATCAACGACAAAACCACAATCATCACCCATGACAGCCTGGGGATGGTGATTCCCGGTTGCTATGAAGGTCACGCACATTATCTGATGCAAAACGGCTTGAACCTCATGAACGGGCCTGCAATCAACATCAGCACCAGCGTGCCAGAATTTTTTGAAGAAGTAAAAAACACATACCAAAGGGCCAAGGCTGAAGGCAAGTCAAGCATCTACGGTTTCGGATGGCTTTACCAGAGTTTTGAGTATGACGGCATGCCCACGCGCCGGCAGCTGGATTCCGTCTGCCCTGACATCGCGCTTTTCGTGAGTGATTCCGAGGGACACAAGGGGCTTGCCAACACTCTGTGCCTCCAGAATGCAGGCATCATGGACGCTGAAGGCAACGTGCTCGTCTCCGAGATAAGGGGCGGCGAGATATGCATGGGCGCCGACGGCAAGCCCAACGGACTTCTCAAAGAACAGGCGGGTACTTACGTCCGCAAGAAAGGCATCAACTTCAATGAGATATTCCCCACGTCGTCAGCCATCACAGCAGTTGAACTCTCGCAGCAGGCACTTCTCGAAAACGGTTACGTCTCGTATATGGACGGCTGGGCTAACTACTACGGGACAAACGCTTTCTATGAAGCTGCCAGGACGTTGGACGACGGAGGCAGTCTTCACATACTTCTCGGCATGCCATACGAGTTTGAGAGTTCTTGCGAAGACATCGAAAAGGAAGTTGACGAGGCTGTCAAGACAAGAAGATACAGCGGCGGACACATCAACGCCAACTATGTCAAGATCTTCATTGACGGCACCGTGGAAAGCGGGACGGGACTCACCATCTATCCTTATCAAGACGGACATCAGGGAATCGCCAACTGGGAGGAAGACGAAGTGGCGGCTATCACCGGATATGCCAACGCCCATGATATGACGATGCACATCCACACCATGGGCGACGGGGCGGTGCATCGCGCCGTGAACGCTTTCGCCAACTTCGGCAATCCGGAGGCCCGTAATACCATAGTTCACGCCCGCAACGTGCCGGACGAGGATTTCCGGAGGATCGCCGACAACAACATCGTCGCCGTGAGCGGATTGCTGTGGCACGTCATGAGTGAAGAGGCTGCCAGTTATTTGGATACAATTCTCCCGACCAATCTGGTAGGTAAAGCCTATCCGATGAGGTCTTACTTCGACCACGGCGCGATAATGTCGTCTCACTGCGATTTCCCCGCCACCTCAGGCTCGCCCAACGACCCGTTCGGAATCATGGAGATCGCGGTCAGCGGACAGGCACCGGGCGGAATTACACCACCATTCTGGACAGACGAACTCATCACTCGCGAGCAAGCACTTCAAGCACTCACCATCAACGGCGCATATCAGATGCACGTCGAGAATGAGCGCGGAAGCATCAAGGTGGGTAAATACGCCGACTTCGTGCTCGCCGACAAGGACGCGTTCCAATGCCCTGTGACGGAAATCCACAACACGAAGGTGGTCTCCACATGGTTCGAGGGCAGAAAGGTTTTCCCGAAGTAGTTGTCCCTATTGAATGAAACAATTTGCAAATGTTAATCTGCAGCAGTATATGAATACCATTTTTTCCACAGAAAGAGTCAACACAGGCAGGCAATTGGAATTTGACCTGGCAAAGGCCGTGACAATAGTGCTGATGATATGGACTCATACTTATGAGGCCCTTTCCACCGGATTCGAGCCGTCCCTGAGTGCAATCAACTCGTATGTACGAGGTTCGATTGCCGGTGCCGTCACCTTTATGTTCTGTATGGGCATAGGCCTTTCATATACCACGCACAATTCGGCAAAGGAGTGTATTCAAAGAGGAGTCAAGCTTCTTACCACCGGTTTCACCCTGTTATTGTGCAGAGAAATTATTCCCACATTACTGAGCAGCTGGATTCTCAATAGCCCCGGGCAGCTGGCATATCTGGCCCTTGGAGTCAGTGTCGATATCCTCCAGTTCGCAGGTCTTGCCTTCCTGTTTGTCGGTTGTCTCAAGAAACTGAGAATCGGAAATGGCGGGATGGTGATTATATCCGTTGCATTGAGCATTCTTGGCACAGTGCTCCAAGGAATATCTACCGGATGCTATCCTGCCGACCAGTTTTTAGGCTTTTTCTGGGGTACCGAATCTGAAAGTTATTTCCCGTTCTTCAACTGGTTCATCTTCGTGGCGGCCGGACAATGGTTCGGTGACAAATACCAGTTTCTGCAGGACAAGAAAAAGTTCCACGCCATATCTCTTCTTGTCGGAACATTATTGTGTGCAGCATATCTTTATGTGTCATTCAATGTCGAACAGAACATCTTCAGAGGCCTGACAAGTGAAATTCATGTGGGACATCGCCCGATTTCTGATGCAATCATTTGCCTGCCCATCAATATTGGACTGATAAGCCTGTTCTATTTCATCGGGCAACTGATACCGCAGAGAGCAATACCGGTCCTTATACATCCATCCAGACACATTAACCAGTATTATTGCATATCATGGGTGATAATTCAGTTTGTTTTTTATTTTTCTGTCTTGCCTGCGAGACTCTGCACGGATGTGCAAGTGGTAATAACATGGATTTGCATTCTGACCGCAACTATATTAGCGGCAGTCATATATTCTAAATATCTCAAAGAGAGAACCGAAGCCTTCTTTGGAAAGCGCAGGGTGTTCTGGACGGTTTTTGTGTGGACAATATGCATTGCTTCATTCATACTGGCAATGTGCCTGTTCGATGAATACCCGAATTTTATGAACGGTTATAGTATATGAATTGGAATATGAAGACATTTAAAAAAGCTTTTGAACTCATCGCAGTTGCGTGCGTCATCATCGGAGCCGGCCTGCTTGCCGGCTGTAAGAAATCTGATGAACCTGAAAAACCCTTAACGAGCAGAGATGTTGCAGTTTATGGCAAAATCTTCACTGCAGACCCATCGGAATCAATCGCTGAAGCCTTTGTCGTCAAGGACGGCAAGTTCGTCTATGTAGGCTCGAAAGCCGGAGCCGCGGAACATATCACGTCAGATATGCAGGTCGTCGATTACACAGGTCAGGGGCTTGTCATCCCCGGCTGCACCGAGGGTCACGGGCATTTCATCGGCATCGACGGCATCGCCAGAATGCTTCCGGGGTATTTGTCATCCTATGACGAGCTGATCGGCAACACAATCCCCGGGAAGATGCAAGCCGAGCCAGGTCCTTTCCTTTCGTTCGGATGGCCAACGGCTGACCTTGAAAAATTATCTGCCAGAGACTATGCTATGGAGATAGAGGCCGTTTCGGAAGGTTATCCGGTCGTGTTGATCGACGGAAGCGGCCACAATGCAGTATGCAACAGGGCGGCACTGAAGAAGGCAGGGCTCATCAATGACCAGGGCGAGAAAATCAAGGATGTCCGTGGCGGAGAGGTCATCACCATCCTTGACGGCAACGGAAATCCCACCAATACAGCCAGCGGGTACATCACTGATGAAGTGGTGTCATACGTCATAGAAAAGGTAATCGGAATGTTATTAGATGATGAAGGTTACCGTCAAGCCTGCCTGAATGCCGTAACCGAGCTCAACAAACGTGGTTTCACCTCATATCTGGATGCTTACATAAATGCTCTCGATGATGCGGTGTCATACAAGTATCTCGCCGAGCTGGACGGACGGGGAGAACTCACGGCCAACGTGATGGGATATTACACCATACGCAGTTATGACTGGGGGCTGCCTAAGGGCGGTCCAATCCCGGATGCCGTAACGAATAAACTCAACAAGGTAGGCTATCTTGCACAGTACTATACCAAAGGCCACGTAGTCGCCAATGGCGTGAAGCTGTTTTCTGACGGAGTCGTGGAGACCTACACCGGCTGGATTAGCGGAGAATATACCGTGGAGGGTTTGCCGGAAGACAAAAAGCACGGCAATATCATCTGGGAGCAGGAGGAACTTGACGCGGTCGTTGCCGCAGCCAACGCCAAAGGGTTCCCTGTCCATACACACACCTTCGGAGACATGGCCTGCAATGCCGTCATAAATGCATACAGCGCATCTCCTTCAGCAATGAATCTCACCGTCCGCAACTCTCTTGCCCACGTGAGGAACATATCCAAGACCGATATTGCCCGCTGCGCCGCCAACAACATAGGCATTGCATCCAATCTGATATGGCACATGGGCGACCCGCTTCCTTATCAAATGTATTTCCTTTCCATCATGCCGGCGGAAATCTATGAAAGCGGTTATCCTATGAAGTCCCTGATGGACGCAGGCATCGTGGTGTCATCATCCACAGATGCTCCCTGCGGGGAGTCGGTCATCGGCACTGTCCCCAACATCATCGGAGCCAGCGTGAATGGATTGAGTCCTGAATATCTTGGCGTCGATCCGCTAAACCCTACAGAACTGCTCACTGTCGCCCAGGTGCTGAAATGCCTCACAATCAATGGCGCGGCAAGCCTTGGCCTTGAAAAGGAACGCGGTTCAATCGAAGTTGGTAAATATGCCGATTTCGTGGTTCTGGACAAGGATGTCCTTGAACTTGAGGCACAGGACCAATGCAAAGAAATATTCCAAGCCAATGTATCAAGTACATGGTTCGAAGGCAGAAAGGTCTATCCGAGATAGTTCTCGTCACTGTATCTTTTTAAATGAGTTAATAAACATTATCAATAACCAAATCTTTTAAAAAATGAGAAAATCAATCATTCTGTTAGCTATCGCGCTTTTTGTGATGACAGGCTGCAGCAAACACGAAATCGCCGACACAGTGGTCTATGGCACAATCCGCACCGCCGAGGCAGAAACACCGACAGCCGAAGCTTTCGCCGTCAAAGACGGCAAGTTTATCTACGTCGGCGACAAGGCCGGTGTGAAATCATTAATCAAAGAAGGAGTGACCGAGGTCATCGACCATACCGGCAAAGGCATGGTGATGCCGGGCTGCTTCGACGGCCACGCGCATTATATGATGACCATCTGTCTTGCCAATATGAAGGGTGGCATTCTTTTCTCTCACGATGATGATAAGGCCGAGATTCTGAAGAAAGTCGATGCCGCAACTCTTGAAGCTGCGAAAGCAGGGAAACAATGTCTCTTCGGCTTCGGTTGGGACCTGTTTAAAAACAGAATTGTTGACCACATCACTTTGGCTGAACTTGATGCTGTCTCTCACGGGCTGTCTGTTGCTTTGTTTGACTCAGGCGGACACAATATGTACTGCAATACAGAATGTTTCCGTCGCTGCGGCATCATCGACGACAAAGGCAATGTGCTTATCAATAAAATCGAGGGCGGTCTGCTTGAATTAGATGAAAACGGTCATGTTACGGGTTTCATCGATGAGCGCGTGACAGGCTATCCTATGCGTATGGGAGGTATCATCCCTGATGAAATCATAGATGACGAAGTGGCAAGTATCGCTCTTGAAAAATCGCAGGAACTTTTGATTTCTAATGGTTATGTGTCATATATGGAAGGTTGGTCAAATGCTTATCACCCAACTAAGTTCTATGAGATAGCCAACCGTTTTGACAAAGAAGACAAACTCAAGATGCTCCTTTCCATGTCATACGAAGTCGAGCCTTGGCAGAAGGATATGAGCAAGCAGATTGATAATCTCGTGTCTCTTAACAAAACATACGGTACATCTCACGTGCGTCCGCAGTATCTTAAGGTGTTTATGGACGGTGTTGTGGAAGCCACCACCGGCTCAATGTACAAACCATATAAAAGCGGAATTGTTTACAATAGCCATTGGGCTGTCGATCGTCTCGCCGACGTCACTCGCGAATGCAACGCCAAAGATCTCACCGTTCATACTCACGTGATGGGCGACAAAGCCATCGCTGAGGCCACCGACGCTTACATCAAGGGCGGCGACGGAGTGCACCGCAACTGCCTCGTGCATCTGCGCAATGTGAGAAAGGAAGATTTCAAACGTTTTGCCGACAACAACATCGCCTGCACCGCCGGCTTGACATGGCATGTGACGGACGAACTGAGTCTGGCGGTGTTGCCTGAATTTATTGATGAGGAATATGTACTGCACGGTTATCCTATCAAGTCGTTCTTCGATGCGGGAGTCAAGGTCTCAAGCCATACAGATTATCCGGCCAACGGAACATGCCCTCAGGATCCTTTCGGAATTATGGAGGTTGCTGTCACAGGTCAGATGATTTATCCTTACACAGGAGAACCGACTCCATTATTCGACACGGAAGAACTCATCACTCTTGAGCAGGCATTGCAGGCTCTCACCATCAACGGGGCGTGGCAACTCGGTCTTGAAAACGAGCGCGGAAGCATCAAAGTGGGCAAATACGCCGACTTCGTGCTCGCTGACCGGGATGTGTTCAGCTGCCATGTCACCGACATTCACAAGACAAAGGTCGTCTCCACATGGTTCGAGGGCGAGAAGGTTTATCAGTCTCCTATGACCAAGATTGCCGATTATCTGTATGAATATGAAGCTGAAGATTACGGCACGGAAGCTCCCACGGCACTTCTTACCGACGACGGCCCTGTGACATTCGGTTGCAGCGCGGTCAGAAACGGGAATTTTTACGGAAGAAATCTCGACCTTAGCATAAATGAGATATGTGAATTTATAGTAAGAACAAAAGCTACGGCAGAACGCAAACACGCTTCAATAGGTGTGTCAAATCCAGTGTTCATAAACTTAACTAACGAAATAGTCGAGGCAGGACTCAGCGAAGAACAGCTTAAGTTCATCCCTTGGATGACGATGGACGGCGTGAATGACGCAGGTCTGGTATGTAACATCAATGTCGTGAATATGTATGACATTGAGAAGAATATGCACTCACACACAAATCCCGGAAAGCCTCAGATTATGGTGATGCTGTTGGTTCGCGCACTCCTCGATAACTGCGGTTCCGTTGAAGAAGCGAAGGAGTTTATCATGAATCACGACATAGTCCCTATTCCTCATGAATTAGGCGAAATGTGGGATGGTCATATAATGATTGCAGACGCTGACAATACAGTGATTGTCGAGTTCACAGGCGAAAAAGGCTCGGAAGTGAAGTTCGTTGAAACGAAAATTATGACCAACTTCTATAATCACATGTACGAAGCAACAGGGACTTATCCTCTTCACGCTTGCGGCGTGGAAAGATATGAAATACTCAAAGCTAACTACGAAGGTAGCAACACAATGCAGGGAATGTGGGAACTTATGAAGAAGGTTCAATATACTCAGGCATATAAGGAGTCAACAGAGCCTTTCTGGTGTTCAGAATATTATGATGTAATTCCATCGTTCGACGAGCAAACCATGGATTATTGGACAAAGGAAAAAGTGATCGAGCAGGAAATGCCGGCAATCGAAGTTGAGGCTTATAAAGTTTATGAAGAAACAGGTCAATATGACCCCGAACTCAATCTGTGGTTCACCGCACATAACAGCACCTACGACATCGCCAACAAGTCTCTTTGGGTGACTATCCGTGAGAAATACGAAAAGCGTTACGAATTTGAACTATAGCATAATTTTGAAATGAAACGAATCATTTTACTGATAACAGTCATTGCCCTGAGCATTGCTGCAATATCCTGTTCAGAAAAACAGAATGACCCCGTGGCTGTCTGTGAGAACGGACAGTTTACAGGCTATATCGAAGATAACGGCGTGCTTACTTTCAAAGGTGTTCCCTATGCCAAAGCTCCTGTAGGAGATTTCAGATGGAAGGCTCCGCAGCCTGTCGAGGCTTCTGACGAAGTCTTCGAGGCTAAGACCAACGGCTTCCCCGGACTTCAGTCGTACGACGAAGGCGAGGTGGCAAGTCACGGAAAATTGAGCGAAGACTGCCTCTATCTGAACATTTGGACCAAAGACCTCGAGATGCAGAAAGGCCGTCCGGTCATGGTGTGGTTCCACGGCGGCTCCTACGGCTGGGGCGGCACCATCGACCCGCTTTATGAGGGCAAATACCTTGTGAATGAGTATCCTGATGTGGTGCTCGTTTCGGTCGAATACAGAGTCAACGCTATGGGGTTCATCGATTTCGTCGATGTCCCCGGCGGCGAGGCGTTCCCCGATGCACCTTATCTCGGCATCCTCGACCAGCAGCAGGCACTGCGTTGGATTCAGCAGAATATCAGTGGCTTCGGCGGCGACCCCGGCAACGTGACCATCTTCGGGGAGTCGGCCGGCGGCGGCTCAGTCACATGTCATCTCATAGCCAAGGGCTCGGAGGGTCTCTTCAGACGCGCTATACCTATGTCGGGTGAGATCTGTCTGCAGCACACCCCGGAAAATTATAAGAAAACAGAACAGGCTGCCAAGCTGCTCGCCGCGACAGGCTGCACCAACATGGACGAGCTGATGGCGCTCTCGGAAGCCGACCTGCTCAAAGCCTTGAACACAGAGGCCGGCGGAGTGAGTGCTGAAGGCATTGGAGGCAACGTGGGCGACTTCAACAACTGGCCTATGCGCAGTGACGAGAGAAGCATTATACCTTCCGATGGCTACAAGGCTCTGCTCGAAGGGAAGTCGAAAGACGTTGACGTCATGGTTGGCATTGTGGCCGATGAGATAAGATATTGGGCGCATCTTCAGTTCGACCCATCGGACGAGGAAAGCCCTCTCGGATTTTATTACGAATGGGCGAAAGCGAAGGTCGATGGCATTAAGAAAGTAGGAGGCCCGGAGACGGCACGCCGCGTTGATGAAAGTATGAACTATATCGACCCCGACAGTGACGAGTGGGATGCAAAACATCCCGGAATATGGAAATACACCGAAATTCTGAACAATTATAATTTCCGACTCGGCAGCATCACCATGGCAGAGAACCACAGCGAGGCCGGCGGCAAGGGAAAAACATATATGTACGTCTTCGGCAAGGGCTATGAAAAAGGTTCCACTCACGGAGAGGATTACATGAAAGCCTGCCACGCCTGCGAGCTGACATACGCATTCAATAACCTCGTTTACGAAGACGGCGCTCCATTCGACCCGGTTCTCACGAAACGTTTCAGCAACATCTTCGTGAACTTTGCACGCACCGGCAACCCGAGCATAGAAGGACTCGACATCCCGGAGTATGACAAAACCGACAGAAGCACTATCATTGTCGGACGCAATTCGGAGATTTATGTCGAGAAGAACCCGCTTCCGAAAGAGACGGAACTGCTTCTGCCGACGTATTACGACTTTTTCCTGAAGAAATAATATAACAAACAGCAGTAATAAATAAGATGTTTTAAATAGTGTCCACATTGTTTATGTGGAAATTATTTTATTATATGTTTTTTTGAAAAAATCACTATTTTTGCAAAGCGAAAAAATATTTCCGAAATCGGTTTAATGGTTCTGGACTGATGAGGTGAAGAATTACAGAACCTGCATAAAATCTTTTATTTAGATGAAGTCAAAACGATTAATTCCAATTGGATTGCTGGTTTTGTTGGCAACGTCGTGTGTTGAAATTCCGGAGGCAGAATTCACGCCATACGAGACAATGACAATCTCAAAGACAGACTGCGAGCTTCCGACAGTGGTCGCCTCAAACCTGAAAGGCACCAAGACAGTTAGTGTCTATCCAAAAATAGACGCACAGCTGAAAGAAACGATGGTGCATAACGGACAACGTGTGAGCAAGGGTCAGGTGATGTTCAAACTTGACGACCGTGCGCAATACCTGGCGTTGCAGTCGGCGACGGCGGCACGCCTCAACGCCGAAGCCAACCTCTCCACCGCAAAGCTGAACTATGAAAGCAACAAGGAACTTTTCCAGAAAGGGATAGTCAGCGACTACGTCTTGGAATCGGCGGAGAACAACTACAAGAGCGCACAGGCGGCGGTCGAAGTCGCGAAGGCGGAGGAGGACGTCGCGAGGACAAACCTCTCTTACTGCGACATCACGGCTCCCGTTGACGGAGTACTCGGCGAGATAGTCCCTTCGCCGGGCGACCTCGTAAGCTCGACAATGTTCAAGCCGATGACGGTCATCTCCGACAACAGCGAAATAATAGCGAATTTCTCCCTTACGGAAAACGATTATTTGGCAATCCAAAACGAATACGGCGGCTCGATAAACCTGAGCATGTTGCCACCCGTTGACTTGAAGTTGAAAGACGGCTCGATATACGAGCACAAGGGAAAAATCACCAGCGTGTCGGGTGTCGTTGACAAGCAGACCGGCTCCATAGTGTGCGAGGCACGTTTCCCCAATCCCGACGGCAAGCTGCTGTCAGGCCAGAACGGGACGATAGTCATCACATACACGTATGAGGATGTCATCATCATCCCTATGGCTGCGGTCGTCCAGCTGCAAGACAAGAAACTCGTTTACAAAGTGGGTTCCGACGGCTGCGCAACCGCAACGTTGATAGAAGTCGCTCCGGAAAACACAGGGAAGAATTACATTGTCACCGGCGGCCTGGCGGTGGGCGATGAAATCGTCGCAACAGGCGCAGTGACAGTCCAGGACGGAATGAAAGTGAAATGATATGAACAAAGAGTATTTTTTCATGAAAAGGAAGGTGATGGCGGTGTCCATCTCCGTCCTGATATTGCTGATAGGCTTCATCTCACTCAACACCTTGCCCATCGAACAATATCCCGACATCGCGCCTCCGACAATCAACATTGAGGCTGACTACACCGGCGCTGACGCCAACTCCGTCATGACCGCCGTCATCATGCCCATAGAAGAGTCCATTAACGGCGTGGAAGGCATGACATACATCACCTCGACGGCTTCGTCATCAGGCAACGCCGCGATAGAGGTCTTCTTCGAGCAGGGCGTTGACCCCGATATGGCCGCCGTGAACGTCCAGAACCGCGTGGCCAAGGTGCAGAGCACACTGCCGCAGGAAGTGCTTCAAAACGGCATCAAGGTGACGAAGAAACAGAAGAGCATGCTCCAGATCTCGGCCTTGGTGAGCAAGGACGGACGTTTCGACAACGACTTCATCACCAACTATTTAGACATCAACGTCATCCCGAAGCTGATGCGTATCAACGGCGTCGGCGGCGTTACCAACCTCGGCAACGTCTATTCACTCCGTATCTGGTTCCATCCCGACCAGATGGCCGCATACGACCTGATGCCCAATGAGGTCATCAGCGCCATCTCCACCCAGAACTTCGTCGCACCGGCCGGCTCCCTCGGTCAGAAGTCATCGAACATGTATGAATACACGATGGAATACAGCGGGCGACTCAAAGACATCGAGGAGTTCAAGGACATCGTCGTGAAGACCGGCGACAACGGCAAGATATTGAGGCTCAGGGATGTCGCCGATGTGGAGCTTGGTGCTTTGTCATATTCGTTCTCCTCTGACATTGACGGCAAGCCGGGCGTGGTGTTCATCGTCTATCAGGCGGCGGGCGCCAACGCCACACAGGTCAACGCGCAGATAGGCGAGGCGTTTGAGGAAATCCGGAAGGAGATGCCGGCCGGACTGGAGTTCACCATACTTCAGACAGCCGACGACTTCCTTTTCGCAGCCATCCATAACGTTGTCGAGACACTTATCATCGCCATCATACTCGTCATCCTGGTGGTGTTCTTCTTCTTGCAGGATTTCAAGTCAACGATTATCCCTTCAATTTCCATAATAGTATCGACGCTCGGCACTTTCGCCGTTGTGAAGTTGGCGGGTTTCTCGCTTAACATCCTGACGCTGTTCGCCTTGGTGCTTTCCATCGGCACCGTCGTCGATGACGCCATCGTGGTGGTTGAGGCTGTCATGGCCAAGTTAGAAGGCGGTGCACAGTCGGCACGCAAAGCCACCAACGAGGCGATGCATGAGGTCATGGTGCCTGTCATAAGCTGCACGCTCGTGTTCATGGCGGTGTTCATCCCGACGACGTTCATGCCCGGCACTTCCGGCAAGTTCTTCACGCAGTTCGGCATAACGATAGCCTCGTCAGTGGGTATCTCCTGCATCTCCGCCTTGACGCTCTGCCCCGCATTGTGCGGCATCATGATGCGCCCGAAGGACGACAAGGTCAGGAAAAACGTTGGATATTATGTGAAAAAAGCATACGATGCCTCATATTCTGCCATGAAAGACAAGTATATGAAGGCGGTTCAGGTTTTTGTCAAGAAGCCTGTCATCGCGGTTATCGCGCTTGTATGCGCGGTGGTGCTTATGGTGTGGACGATGAAGACGACACCTACGGGACTTATCCCGCAGGAAGACCAGGGCGTAATCCTTGTTGACATCTCAACGGCCCCGGGCAACACCCTCGAACAGACCCAGAGAATCATGGAAGACATGAAGAAAGACATAATGAATATTCCGGAGATTGAGACCTGCGCCTCCGTGTCGGGCTTCGGCATGCTTTCGAGCGCCGGAAGCAACTACGGCACCCTGATTATGAGGTTGAAGAACTGGGACGACAGAAAGGGCATAGAACACAGCATAAACATGGTCATCTACAAATATTACCTTGCTTCGCAGAGAGTCAAGGAGGCCGCCGTCGTTCCTTTCCAGATGCCACAGATTCCGGGCTACGGCACAGGCAACATGATGGAGCTTGTCCTTGAAGACCGTCAGGGCGGTGACATGTCGGTGTTCGCGGCTCACGCCAACCGTTTCCTCGAGGTGCTTCAGGCACGGCCTGAGATTGATGTGGCGATGACTTCTTACAACGAGAACTTCCCGAAATACAAGGTCGATGTAGATGCGGCCCAGTGCATGAAGTCGGGCATAACACCGCAGGAAGTCATTGACGTGCTCGGCGCGTATTGCGGCGGCGCGTATTGCGGAAAATACAACAAATATGGCAAGGTGTATAACATCATGGCCAAGGCCTCACCCGAATACACGCTTGACCCCGCTTCGCTCAACAACATCTTCGTGCGCACGGGCGACAAGATGGCTCCCGTCTCGCAGTTCGTGACGCTCACCCCGACACTCGGCTCTTCGGTGCAGAAACGCTTCAACCTGTTCAACGCCATCTTCTGCAACATCCAGGGCGCGGCGGGCTATTCCACCGGTCAGGTGCAGAAAGTCATCGCCGAGGTCGCGGCGGAGTCGCTTCCTGCCGGTTACGGCTACGAGTATGCGGGCATCTCAAGGGAAGAGGCGAAGACGGCGGGCAGCAACAACACTATCTTCATCTACGCCATCTGCGTGCTGCTGATATACCTCATCCTCGCCAGCCTTTACGAGTCGTGGTTCGTGCCGTTGGCGGTCCTCATGTCGGTGCCTTTCGGCTTGATGGGCGCTTTCTTCTTCACGAAGATAACCGGATTTGAGAACAACGTGTATCTTCAGACCGGTGTCATCATGCTCATCGGCCTGTTGGCGAAGACGGCGATTCTCATCACCGAGTTCGCCACCGAGCGGCGTGCACAAGGCATGACCATCATCGATGCGGCGCGGCAGGCATGCGATGACCGTTTCCGCCCTATTATGATGACAGTCCTCACCATGGTTGCAGGTATGATTCCTCTTATCATCGAAGGCGGCGCGGGTGCGATGGGCAACCGCTCACTCGCCATCGGTGTGACAGGCGGCATGATTGTCGGCACGATAGCCCTGCTCTTCGTGACGCCGGCGTTCTTCATTATTTTCCAGAAGTTGCACGAAAAAGTAAGCAAAGACAAATGAAAAAGAATATAGTTTTAATAGTTGTAGCCGCCTTGCTGCTTTCAAGCTGCGGCGTTTACAAGAAGTTCGAGCCTGTCAGCGACACGCGGCAGGAAGCCCGGGCCAATGAAGAGAGACACTTCGGGAATATGCAGTGGAGCGAGGTCTTCACCGACCCCCAGCTTCAGGCTCTGATAGAGAAGGCTCTCCAGAACAACGTCGATTTGAAAAAATCACATCTCGCGGTGCAACAGATGGAGGCCTCACTCAAGGCTTCCAAACTCGCGTACCTGCCTTCGGTCGGCTTTAACCCGAGCGCCACTTTCGCGGGTGTCAAGTCAACATCAACGAATGAATACATGATACCGGTGGCTTTGGACTGGCAGATCGACATCTTCGGACGCGCCACCACAGCCAAAAGGAAAGCCAATGCTCTCACTGAGGAATACCGCGACCTCGAACAGGCCACGAGAGCGGAGCTGATAGCGGCCGTCGCCAAGGCCTATTACTCTCTGTCGATGATTGACAGCCAGATGAAGATTGTCACCAACACCGTCGCCATCCGCGAACAGGCCCTTGAGACACAGAAGGCATTGATGACGGCAGGGCATGTCAACTCGGCGGCTGTGAGCCAGTTCAACGCCGAGCTTTGCGCCGCCAAGGTGCAGTTGGTCGATCTTCGGAAACAGTTCAACGAAGTGCGTAACTCACTGGCAATCCTGATAGATGAGAACATCGATGAGATTGAATGCGGCTCGATGGATGTCGCGTTCCCTGAGATAGGGAATGTGGAGGTGTCGTCGATAAACCTTCTCTCGCGTCCCGACGTGAGGGCTTCGCAGCGTGCTCTTGAGGCGGCTTTCTACGCGAAAAAAGGTGCCGTCGCCGAATACTGGCCCAACATAGGGATAAGCGCGTCGATGGGCTTCAACCCAAGCGATTTCGTGTGGTCGGTGGTCGGCTCGCTGTTCCAGCCGATCTTCCAGAGAGGCCAGCTCAACGCCAACCGCAAGATTGCCGCAGCCCAGCAGGAACAGGCACGCCTTGACTTCGAGAAGACGCTGCTCACGGCCTCCGTCGATATTGACAACGCTTTGTGCAGCCTCAAGACCGCAAACGACGCAGCGGCTTTGTATGAAGAGCAAGAGGCTCATTATCAAGATGCATACAACGCCACCAACGAGTTGATGAGACACGGTCAAGGCTCGTATCTTGAGGTGCTTTTTGCACAGCAGGCACTTCTTGAGGCCAGCCTCACCAAAGTCGCCAACGACTATGACGCGATATGCTCCATGATAACACTCTACCTCGCCCTCGGCGGCGGAAAGTGATGATTGGTTTAAAAACAAGAAAGACAGAGGATGCGGTTGTGTCCTCTGTTTTTTTTCTAAACCGGTGTCAGAAAACATATAAAATCATGCAAACAGGTCGTCGAGGGTCACGACGGCGTTTATTGCCGAAGAGCATTCGTTTGCCCGTCACTTTTTGGAGATTTTTTCCAAAAAATGACCGATGTAAGGCGCTATCCTGACCTTATCACTTTTTTACGCCATCACATAATACGGAATGAAAATAAGCGAGTTATGTAAAATGTTTGGGTGCGCATTGACGAAGTCGGGAAATGAATAGTGAGGAAATCTCGTTTTTTTTGACAGATTTCCTCACTATTGAAATTTAAAAATCACTTAATTTACTTCACCGCGATGCGCTGCAACGAAACGCCGGCTTCGGTCGTCACGCGGAGGAAATAGATTCCTGATGTGAGACTGCTCAAATCGATGGTCATCATCGCCTCCGATGATTCATTACGGCTTATAACGCGTCCCATCATGTCTATCAATTCCACATTCTTCAGGCCTTCGGCTGTGACGTTAACAAAGCCCTCTGCCGGGTTCGGATAGACTTTGACATTCAGTTTTTCATTCTCCGAAACGCCTGTACCATTTGTCGTAACTTCAATTTGAGAACTTTCCGAAGTGCAGCCATCATCATAAACGGCTTCGACATAGTAGGTGTAGGTCTCAAATGGAACTACTTCCATATCGTGAAATTCGCATATCGTCACCAATTCTTCATTGATTTTCACGCCATTTCTATAAACATTATAGCCCAACAAATTACCAGTCGAACCGGCTTCAGGTGCATCCCAAGTAAGGTCAACCGATGGAATACAAGCAGCATAGCCCTCACCTTCCAAATTCTGGACAGGGTTGCAGCTCACGGCACTGCCTGGCTCAACAAAAACGGCCAGACCCAATGAGAAAAGGACCTCGTCCCAATTCACCACAAAGTATGATGGCTTCCAATACCACACAAACTCATACTGGTCGCTGTAGTAATACTGGCCCAAAACGGCACTTTCCTGAGCGCCAAAGAGAGCCATGCCTTCGCCGTTCATCTTTACGCCGATCCAGAACTCGCCGTCCGGAATGTTGTAAGGTGTGTCAAGTTCGACGATATGCCAGCCTTCGCTCGATGCTGTATAATCTTGGGAATAAACCTCATCGCCGCACGACTCAAAGGAATAATAATTCATGTTTGGGTCATAGACCTGCAAGTCGATGTTTTCGTAAATCTTCACCGTATAGGACATGGTATTGTACTCGTTGTACACTTGACGATAGAATTTCAGACTCGTGATTTTTCCGCTGATGTCCGGATCGATTTGGCGCGGCGCCATGACCATAATCGTGTTTTCCATCATGGCCATATGGGTGAGATCGGTGTTTCCGACCCATCCTTCCCTGTCGGTCGGTTCAGGGTTTTCAACTTTAATCATTTGTTGTGCCGATGCGAAACCGCTGATAATCAATGCGGCGATGATAAGTAATGTTTTCTTCATAATAAAAATGAAGGTTCTGTTTGTTCCGTTTCTTCGCCTCATCAGCAGAACCTGACATCTGACTCGGCAAAGTATCCCTTTTCGGGATGTTGTCTCAATAAGTTCACTTCATAATGAAGAGAAACCGGGTGCGAAAGTACGACTTTTTTTGATTTGTGCGGATGTTTTGCCAATATTTTTTTTGATTATCAGCAGTTTAATTTGCAAAAGATGACGTTGGTTGATAAGTCATCATCTCAAATCTCTTCGACAATCGCATCAAAAGTCCTCTTGTCAGACTTGAAACCCGTCAACTCCTTGATTTTCTGCTTCCTTTTGAAGATGGCACTTTCGGAAACGCAATAAATCTCCGACAACTCGAAGGTGGTGAGGCCGGATTTCAACAGGCAACAGAACTGATAATCCTTGGCGGAAAGTCCGTGGCTGTTCAAAAACTCAACGAATGTCGGGAAGATTTCCGAAACGGCATCGCACAATTCGTTGATCTCAGATTCTTCAACAACGGCAAGTTTGTTTTTTCTGACGGTTGAGAAATAACCTTTCTTGCAAAAACTCTTATATATGTCCTTCTGTTTCAGCAGTTCCTGCCGCAATGATTTTTCCTGCCCGGCAGTTTTCGTTTTTACATCATTGCTGCGATTTTTCTTCAAAATATATCTGACGGCAAACAACACGGCGACAACAACCGCAAGCGCGACGCCTAACCACAAAAAACCATGACCGTTTTGACTGTCGTTATTTTCGACCACTGTCAACTCATCTGGCACAATTGCGATTCTATAAGTCGCATTGCCTGTCTCTTTGTCAACATTTGCTGCAATTTCAGCAGGCTCATCTGACAAATGACAAATTATTCCTTTTCTAATAGTGTCAGTTTCCATTTTTTTTTGCAAAAGTAGTTGTTTTTTTGACCTTTTCCAACAAGATTCCACCATTTTATCGCGCATTAAGATTTATTATTTGTAATTTATTGTATTTCAATAATTTATAAAACAAAATTTTATAAAAATTCCAGTAAAATTCCAATACAATTCCATAGTTTTCAGAAAATATTTCAGCAATTTTGCACCTGACAGCGGAAGCCGAAAAGCTTATAGAGTAGGCGAAATTAAAAATTACAAAATTATGTTAAAAAAACTACTATTATTCTGCATTTCATTATGCGTAATGTCATGTTCGCATAAGCCGGACGTGGAGGTCATCGTCACCGCCAACACCAACCTGTGCCCGAACTGCTACAACGAATACCGCTTCCTCGACAGCATCGGCGAGGATTGCACACTGCAACTGCTGTTTCAAAAGACAAACCAGAAAGAAGCGCAAAAATTCACCGGCAAATTTCTGAAAATCAACCGCAATTACGACATCGTCTGCAACGACTCGTTGTTCAAGTCGCTGACACACAACATCTTTCCGTGGCTGTATCTTTACAAAGACGGCGAACTTGTCTTTGACGCCGAGCTTGGTCAAAGCGAGAAATGGCTTCCTGTCTTAAAAAAGCTTCAGCACGAAAACGCATTCGAAGACAAAGCCGGCAGATTGCCCGAAGATGTGGTCTTGTCAGCCAGTAACAGATGTATCTCGTTGAAAGACAATTATATTTTGATGGATTTCGCCTATCACGAATTGCATCTTCTCGACAAAGACTTCAAACACATTGCCCGTCAGGATTTCTCGAAAACCGATCTTGAGAAGCTATATCTCGACATTTTCGGCGATGGGAAGACCTTGAGGGAGGTCGGCAGATATTCTGATGAAATATCGCGCTACATCCCCGATTTCGGCAAGATAAAAATCGACAACGGCTGCGTTTTCCACGACACGCTGTTTCTGCTTGTCAATGTGAATCATACCGACACGTATTTCAACGAGGAGTATCAAGACTCGACTGTCAGGATTTTGAATGAGACTGCCATCGTCGGATTGGACGAGAATCTGGAAATCAAAGACGTTTATCCTCTGCGGTTCCGCGACTCGTTGAAATTCAACGATTTCAGCGTCAATGCGTGGCAGAACTGCGTGTTCTTGATCAAAGACTGGGACAATATAGTTCTGAGCGTCTCGCAAAAAGAGAAAAGCGAAAAACGGATTCTTTGCCGGATGGAGCGACGTGATGGCGAAATAAGATTCAAGTCGTTGGTTGACAACGCTTTAATTCCAGAATTTAATGAAAAACACGGTCTCGGGACAAATCTTTGCCTCATAAAAATCGACGACAAAAACGCCTATTTCAACGCCGCGCCGGTGATTGCAAATTATGAAACGGGGAAACAGATTAAGTTGCCGTTTCCAAATGAAAACGCCCGTTTCGACTTGAGGAACGGCATTGCCGAAGCCGATTTCATCCTCGCCGATGCAATTCGGATTTCGGACGGCGGATTTCTTCTCTCTTATTGCTGGAAAAACAAGAACAAACTGAGCCTCATCGACGATTCGGGTAATTTGATCTGGACTGTCCATTTGCCGGATTCTCGCGACAAACTTTATCTTATTGATGAGAAGACGATGTTTTACATCGACGACAAAGGCAACATATTTTTGTGAGTCAATTTTTATTTTTAAAAAATTATCGCTGAAAAATAAGAAAGAAACTTGTAACTTTGCCGCGCCGTTCTTCTGGAATTTTGTTCAACGGACTTCGCGAAATTCGGAAGTGCGGCGTGAAAGAGTAAAAATAGAAGTCCCCTAAATAATGATACTATGAAAGCAACAAGGATTTACACCCTGCTTGCGCTCCTGCTGATGGCGGGAGGGGTAACAGTGCAAGCACAAGAGTATTTACCTATCGCCCAGAAAGGAAACGAGTGGCACACTTTCGAGACCGGCATTTGGCAAATTAACAACTATGTCAATTGGTGTTCAGGGGACACGCTCATTGAAGATGCCCGATATATGAAAATCATGGGCACAGTGAATGATAGTTACCCTATCTTTTACACATTACTTAGAGAAGAGGACGGAAAGGTATGGAAACGGTATTAAATTGCTCATCCAGAGACATTACTCTATGACTTCACTGCCAGTGTTGGCGATACTTTGAGAATTGGGGATCTCGCTGAGGAAATGGTTCTTGATTCCATTAGCATGGTACAGATTGGCGATGTTGACAGGAGAAAGTTTTGGTTTGGATTGGAATATGATAATTTGGGAAGACCACGCGCCAAGGAAACTTGGGTTGAGGGCGTCGGCAGCGATTATGGTTTGCTATGGAGTGGATATTATGGTATTCCAGACGGTTGGCATTGTTTGCTGTGCTTCCATCAATACGGAGAACTTGTTTGGGAAAACCCTGAATACGGTACTTGTACTTATGATGCCATTGAGGAAAACAAGGATTCTGAAATTTCCATTTATCCCAATCCAGTAGGGGATAGAGTTATAATTGAAGGCATTGAAGTTGCCGAAGTGGATGTGTACAACGCCCTCGGGCAGAGGGTTAGGACGGTGCAAAGCACGAATGAAATCAATGTTAGTGGTTTGCAAGAAGGGGTTTATTTGCTGTTCATAACCGATGCAAAGGGAATTTCTCAAACGAAACGGATAACTGTAATCAGATAAACCATGAGAAGAAAACCTTAGGGCATTTCTAAATAAAACTCTTTGATATTCAGATAAATATTTGTATATTTGC
>CALBNV010000037.1 GCA_937896895.1 uncultured Bacteroidales bacterium
AAATTTTGCATATACTGCCGCCGACGGGAAGACTTATCTGACGAAATTTTACAATCTCGAGATGATAGTTTCCGTCGGAAACCGGGTGAAATCTTCGAACATCAATCAGTTCAAAACCTGGGCCGAGGACGTGATAAAAGCACGCACCTCAAGCCTGATGATTCCCGACAACTCAATCAGAAATCTCATCAAGACAATTAGAAATCAACAGGTTATGCTCGATAAAGATATTGCGTTGCTGTTTGGTGTTGATACCAGGACTTTGAACCAGGCTGTGAAACGCAATATCGAACGCTTTCTGGATGATTTCATGTTTCAGCTGACAAAAGAGGAGTTTGAAAATTGGAAATCACAATTTGTGATATCCAATTCCGTTGTCATGGGGGCAAGAAAACTTCCATACGCCTTCACGGAACACGGAATTTCAATGCTGAGCGGTGTCCTTCACTCGCCGACGGCCATCGAAGCCAACATCAGAATCATGCGGACGTTCGTCGGGATGAGGCGTTTCATCAACGAGAACGCGAAACTTTTCCAAAGAATCGAAACTATTGAATATCATCAACTTGAAACAGACAAGCGAATTGATGAGGTTTTTACTATTCTTGAAAAAAAGAACGAGTATCCTTCAGAAGGCATCTTCTTCGACGGGCAAATCTTCGACGCTTACGTCTTCGTTTCAAATTTAATAAAAAAAGCACAGAAAGAAATCATCCTCATCGACAATTACATTGACGAGAGCGTCCTGAACATTCTTTCAAAAAGAAACGAAAATGTAAATGCAACAATTTACACTTCTAAAATCTCAAATCAGTTCAAACTCGATTTGGAAAAATACAACTCTCAGTATCAACCGATTACAATTAAAAACTTTAACAAATCTCACGACCGTTTTCTGATTATTGACAGCGATGTCTATCATCTCGGAGCATCGTTGAAGGATTTAGGGAAGCGTTGGTTTGCATTCTCGATATTAAGTTTTTCAAGAGAGGAAATCATCGCCAAAACCAAATCATGATTATTTCCAAACACCTGCTTTTCGTAAATGGATTTTCAATAACTTTGCAGGAATTTAAAAATTGCACAATGAAACGACTCGCGATATTTTTCACAATACTCTTTTGGCTCTGCCGCCTGAATGCGCAGGAGAGCGTCACCGGACGTTATGCGCGTTTCCTGACTCCTACGGAGAAATATGTCGCGTACCGCACGACCGTCACGCCTCAAATCAACGGGATTCTCACCGACGAGGAATGGCGTAACGCACCGTGGACCAACCTCTTCACCGACATCTCCGGCGACGGACACCCGACACCGCGGTTCGAGACCCGCGCCAAAATCCTCTGGGACGACGATTACCTCTACGTAGCGGCGCAGTTGGAGGAGCCTGATGTTTGGGCTTACATCACGGAACGCGACAAGATAATCTATTTCGACAACGACTTCGAGATTTTCCTCGACCCAGACAACGACGGCAAGAACTATTTCGAGATGGAGTTCAACGCCATCGCCACCATCTTCGACCTCTTCATCGAACACCCTTACCGCTCGCCCGAAAGCAGCTTCATCACCATCGGCTGGAACGCCAACGGCCTGAAAGTCGCCACGCATGTTGACGGCACGCTCAACGACAACCGTGACCGTGACCGCGGATGGACCATCGAGGTCGCAATCCCGCGCAAGGCCGTCAACGACGGAATCACGAATATACTTCAGGCGGGCAACATCATCTCCGTGGGTTTCTCGCGCGTGGAATGGCAGACCGACAAGCTCGCTGACGGCGGCTATTCCGTGAGGAAAAACAAAAACGGGAAAAAACTCCCCGAAGACAACTGGACATGGGGCGCAAACGGACGCGTGGCCATGCACATGCCCGAAAGATGGGGCAAGGTCTATCTCTCACCGAGAAAGTCGGACGATGTCTTCCCCGCCCTCCCCGATGAAGATCTGATGAGAATCCTCTGGGCGATGTTCTACCGCGAAGAAGAGGAGTTCGGGCATAACCACCGCTATATCAACGAGATACCGCTGACAGCCGAGGAACGTGTTATGACAGCCGGCGCCGACATCAGGATTGAGACGACCACCAACACTTACGAGATAATCGCGACAAAGCCCGATGGCGAGGTGATAACGCTCAACCAGAATGGCGTCATCGTGCGTCACAAGAACACTTTGCCCGCAATAAAGGCCTACGGGTGGTACGGCTGGGACGAGAACAAAGTGTCGGAAGACAGTCTCCTCAACCTGTTCAAGGAATGGAAAAGACACGGTCTTTATGGCGTGTGCGTCAACAACGGCTTTGACTATGAGCGCATTGCACGATGCGCCGCCATAGCGTTAAATGCGGGTTTGGAATATCACGCCTGGGCGCCGTCCATCATCCACGGCGGCCTGGACTCGACGTGTTACACCGTCAACCGGCTCGGCAAGTCGGCGTTCACGCCGGAGGAGCGCGCCTACGTCGGATATTACCAGACCCTCGACCCGCATAATCCCGAAGTCATTGAGTTTCTGACAGATGCCTACCTGAAGATGACGGCGATACCTTATGTCGATTACATCCAACTCGACTACATCCGCTACGCCGACGTCATCCTTGCCGAAGGGCTGTGGGCGAAATACGACCATAAGATCCATCACCGGTGGCGCGACGACGACGGCAGCGTCCGCGAATACCCCGGCGCCGACTACTGCTACTGCGACGCATGCTGCGCCGATTTCTTAAGCAGAACCGGAATCGACATCCGCAAGGAGATCGCCGCCGGCATCAATCCCGCCTCCATACCCGAATGGGCGCAGTTCCGTTGCGATGTCCTCACCGACCTCGTCAACACCATCTGCGACTCGCTCCACGCACAGGGCTACAGGGTCAGCGCCGATGTGTTTCCAGGTCCCGAAGGCTACGCCGAGCCGATGGTGCGGCAGCAGTGGAAAAAGTGGAATGTCGATATGCTTTTCCCGATGAACTACAACGACTTCTATCTTGAAGACGCCGAGTGGGTCGGCGAGATAACACGTCTTGAAACTTCCGGCACGCCGAAGCCTGTCGTCAGCGGACTTTTCATCTGCCACGACTGGAGGAACAAGGACAAGGTCACCGACCCGGAAGACTCGGGGCTTACTCCGTCGGAGCTTAAAACCGCCATCGAAGGCTCGATGTCGTCGGGAGCCGCCGGCATCTGCCTCTTCACCCCCGACCGAATGACGCCGGAACACTGGGAGGTTTTCGAGAAGGTGGTTAAAGGTGGTGTCGGGAAATGAAATGCTTCTCATTGATTAGATTAAAGATGAGAATAATTTTAATATACAACGGTTATTAAGAATAAAATGCAAATTAATTCTGCAACATCTAATATAAGGGAACTTTTATATTGGTCGTATGCAAACCTTGCTATGGCTGATTATGCTGTCACTAAAAATCTTGAAAAATACGACAGAACTTGTTTTATGATTCGATCAAGACTATTTAAAGGTTTGTCAAACAATACAATGCACATGAAATCACTGTTTGACGATGAAAAAATTAAATTGAACGCTGGTGCTAAATGTAGCTATTGCGGTGCTACTGACAGTCTTTCATTTGATCATATTTTGCCACGTCATTATGGTGGTGAGGATTCTGGTGATAATTTGGTTCTTGCATGTAAGACCTGCAATAGTTCAAAAGGTGACAAAGACATGTTACTATGGATGAAATCTCACGACAAACCAATTCCGTTGATGGTTGTGAGAAGATACCTTAAACTTGTTTACAACTATTGTGATAAAAATGAACTACTTGACAAAAAAGTTAATGATATAAAAGATCTAAAACTTCCATTTGATGTTGAACAGCTGCCTATTAATGCAGAAAAATTGGAACGATATGTGTCGATGTTTATGTGATTTAATGGCAATTGCAGGGTTGTATATTTGAATAAATTTTTAAAATTATTTTTCCAAAACATTGACAAAAGGCAAAAACCATATTATTTTTGCATTTTATTTTAAAATGTTTTTTTATGCCCAAGATTTATGATTACTTTGGAATAGTTTTCTTATTCTATTCAAGTGAGCACGAGCCTGTTCATGTTCACGCAAGATATGGAGATTATGAAACAATTTTTGACATCATTTTTGAAGATGGCAAGGTAAAGGAAATAAAAACCAGAAGCAGCAAAGGTGTGGAAAATCTTCCTCCGGCAAAATTTAAAGATGCTTCTGACTTTGTTAAAAAATATGCGGTTGAGATTGCCATGAAATGGTATAAGGTTTTTGTTTTGAAAGAAAAGGTTTCCTGTGAAGAAATAAACAAAAGGGTATAATGATTGATAAGTTTAAAGTTGTTGATGCACAATATGTTGAAGGTTACACATTAAGGATTACATTTGTTGATGGCACATGTAACGATGTTGATTTTGAACCTTTCTTCATGAAATGCCCCAACAAAGTCTATGATGAATATTACAATCCCGAACGTTTCAAGGAGTTTCGGATTGAATGTGGCAATGTTGTCTGGGGACAGAACTGGGATTTGATTTTAAACCCCATGAACTTGTATTACAACGACTTGTTCAGGAATTTCGAGAATTGAAAAGAGAGACCGACATCCTGCGCCAGCCTCTCTTAACTCTACTCTCTACTCTCTTAACTATTTCCTCATCTCGATGAGCAGTTCGAGCATCTTCATCGCCGAATCCGACACTATCGTGCCTGGCCCGAAGATGGCTGCCGCGCCTGCGTCGTAGAGGAACTGGTAGTCCTGCGGAGGGATGACGCCGCCGACGACCACCATGATGTCGGGGCGGCCGAGCTTGGCCAGCTCTTCGATGACCTGCGGTACGAGTGTCTTGTGACCTGCCGCGAGTGAGGAGACGCCGAGGATGTGGACGTCGTTCTCCACCGCCTGACGTGCCGCCTCGGCCGGTGTCTGGAACAACGGTCCCATGTCAACGTCGAAACCTATGTCCGCATAGCCTGTCGCGACGATCTTAGCGCCACGGTCGTGACCGTCCTGTCCCATCTTCGCGATCATGATACGCGGACGGCGTCCTTCCATCTTCGCGAACTCGTCGGCCATGGCCTGCGCCTTGGCGAATTTGTCATTACCTTTTGCTTCCATAGAATAAACTCCTGATATTGAACGAATAACAGCTTTATAACGACCTGCGACCTTCTCGCACGCCATCGAGATCTCGCCCAATGTGGCACGCACCTTCGCCGCCTCTATCGCGAGGGCGAGGAGGTTGCCGTTGCCTGTGCGGGCCGCCTCGGTGATGGCTTCGAGACAACGCTGCACGTCGGCCTCGTTGCGGCTTGCGCGGAGTGCGTTCAGACGCTTGATCTGTGACTCGCGGACCGCCGTGTTATCGACCTCCAACGTGTCGATGGCGTCTTCATGTTCGAGACGGTATTTGTTGATGCCGACGATTGTCTCATTGCCGGCGTCGATTCTCGCCTGCTTGCGGGCCGCCGCCTCTTCGATGCGCATCTTCGGAAGTCCGGTCTCGATGGCCTTCGCCATTCCGCCCATAGCCTCGATTTCCATGATGTGCTCCCACGCCCTGTCGGCGATCTCCTTGGTCAGCGACTCGATGTAGTATGAGCCGGCCCACGGGTCAACGGTGCGGCAGACGTTGGTCTCTTCCTGGATGTAAATCTGAGTGTTACGTGCGATACGAGCCGAGAAGTCGGTAGGAAGCGCGATGGCTTCGTCGAGGGCGTTGGTGTGGAGCGACTGCGTGTGACCGAGAGCCGCACCCATCGCCTCGACGCATGTGCGTGCGACGTTGTTGAACGGATCCTGCTCCGTCAACGACCAGCCTGAAGTCTGTGTGTGTGTGCGGAGTGCCAGCGACTTGTCGCTCTTCGGGTTGAAGGTCTTCACGATCTTGGCCCAGAGCATACGTGCCGCGCGCATCTTCGCTATCTCCATGAAATGGTTCATTCCTGAGCACCAGAAGAACGAGAGGCGCGGCGCGAAAGCGTCGATGTCGAGGCCCGACTTCACGCCTGTGCGGAGGTAGTCCCAGCCGTCGGCGAGGGTGTAGGCCAGCTCGATGTCGCATGTGGCGCCGGCTTCCTGCATGTGGTAGCCGGAGATGGATATTGAGTTGAACTTCGGCATGTTCTGCGATGTGAAAGCGAAGATGTCGGCGATGATTCTCATCGAGAACTCAGGCGGGTAGATGTATGTGTTACGCACCATGAACTCTTTCAGGATGTCGTTCTGTATCGTGCCCTGAAGCTCTTCGTATTTCGCGCCCTGCTCCAATGCCGCGACGATGTAGAAAGCCAAGATTGGCAGCACCGCGCCGTTCATCGTCATGGAGACTGACATCTTATTTAAAGGAATCTGGTCGAACAGCACCTTCATGTCTTCGACGGAGCAGATGCTCACGCCGGCCTTGCCGACATCGCCCATGACGCGCTCGTGGTCAGCGTCATAGCCGCGGTGTGTGGCGAGGTCGAAGGCGACAGAAAGGCCTTTCTGGCCTGCCGCGATGTTGCGGCGGTAGAATGCGTTCGACTCCTCGGCTGTCGAGAAACCTGCATACTGACGGACTGTCCAGGGACGCATGACGTACATGGTCGAGTAAGGTCCGCGGAGGTAAGGGGCGATGCCCGCCGCGTAGTTGAGGTGCTCCATGTTTGCGAGGTCTTCGGCGGTGTATGCCGGCTTCACGTTGATGTGCTCAACGGTTTCCCAGTCGGCCTTGTAGTCGGCCTTTGTCTTTGACTCAGGTATAGCGTTGATGTCTATTTTCTTGAAATCTGGTTTCATTTTAACTCCTTTCTTATTTTGTTATACCTAATCTCTTCTGGAAACTCTGCAATGTCTCGAGGACGTTGCTCTTGACGTGGATGAAATACTCCATGCCGGCTTCCTTGAGGATGTCGGCGGTGCCTTCGGGGTTGCCTGCGAGGACGACGATGGCGTCGTTCTTGAGTTCGTTGAAGATGCGGAGCGCGTTGCCTTCGCCGTATTCTTCATCCGACGAGCAGATGACGACGATTTCCGGCTTGGCCTGACGTGCCGCTTCGATGCCAGCGTCCAATGTCTTGAAACCGGCGTTGTCGTGCACTTCAAAACCAGCGCATGCGAAGAAGTTCGACGCGAAGTTGGCGCGTGCCTTTAGCATGGCGAGGTTGCCGTAGGTGAACATCCAAGCGACGGGACGTTTGTTGGTCTGTGCGTAAACGTCTGTGGCATAACGCATTGCCTCAAACTGCTGTGCCACGCGGAACGTCACGATGGTGTCGATGTCGGCTTTATCGTCGCGTTTGCAGTTGGCCTTGAACACCCATTCCGCCGGGTTGAATTTCATCGTCTCGGTGAAGTTCGGGTACTGGTTTGTTCCGAGGATTGTCTCGCGGCGTGTGGCGAGGTTGCTGAAACGTTTCGCCGCGCTTTCCTTCACGATGTTCTGTATTGTGCCTTTGCGCACCGATGCGAGGTAGCCGCCTTCGTCTTCAATCTGGTTGAAGACCGCCCATGCTGCGTTTTCCAACGACTGTGTGAGGTTTTCGATATAATATGAACCGGCTGCCGGGTCAGCGACCTTGTCGAAATGAGCCTCCTCTTTGAGGATGAGCTGCTGGTTGCGGGCGATGCGGTCAGCAAATTCCGTCGTCTCCTCGAATGTCGCGTCAAACGGAGTGACCGAGAATGAGTCAACGCCGCCGAGCACTGCCGACATCGTGCCGGTAGTGGTGCGGAGCATGTTGACGTATGGGTCGTACAAACTCATGTTAATCAATGCGTTGAAGGCGTGGATGTGCATCTTGCAGTTTTCTTCCTTCGCGCCGTAAGCCTTGAGAATCTCGGCCCAAAGCATACGGTATGCACGCATCTTCGCCATCTCCATGAAGTAGTTCTGTCCGACTGCCACGTTGAAGCGCATCTTCGGTGCTATCTCATCGATTGTCAAGCCTTTGGCAAGCATCTGGTCGATATATTCGACACCTATTGAGAGGGCGATGCCCATCTCCTGTGAGATTGTCGCGCCGGCGTTTGTGAAGACGTGCGCGTTGATGCCAATAGTCTGAACGCCAGGGATTTCGGCTTTTGTGAGGATGGCCGCGAGCTCCATGTCGGTGTTCTCTGTCACGAACCACGTGCCGCGACGGATGTAACGTGTGAGCGGGTCGTAGTTCAACGAGCCGTGGATTCCCGGAATCTTCGACATCATTTCCAGAAGCGGAAGATGATATTTGTTGTGGTAGAAGTTGATTTCCACTTTCTTGGCGTCGATGCCGTTGAGAAGTCCTGAGATTTCGACCGCGTCGTAGGGCTTGTCTGTCTCAAGGCGGAATGTGAGTGCGTTGGCACCGCGTTCGATGGCCTCCAAAGCCTTCTTGTTGGCTGAATGATAATCATTTACAACGATGTCCTCGCAAATCAGCCAGGTGTTGCCCTGCTGTTTGTTGCCGCGGATATATGGGAACTCGCCCGGTTTGATGTCGGTCCAGGCGATGTCCTTCAGATTCTCCGCGCGATAATACGGCCTCACCTGAAAGCCTTCAGCGGTCTTCCAGACGAGTTTCTTGTTGTAATCGGCTCCTTTGAGGTCTTTTTCGATGACAGCTTCCCACTGCTCGGTCGAGACAGGCGGAAACTCCTCAAAAAGTTTTTTCTGGTTACTCATGATTTCTATTTTTGTTTGATTGATTTCTGAAAATTTTTGCAAAGGTAGTAAATAATTTGACATGACATATTTGTAAAATGAAAAAAGAAACCGCGCGAACCATAGTTAGAAAGACTTGATTTAGGTGAACTCTATATAGCATATAGTTATATTAATAGTAATTGTTTAACATATTGATTGCCAATTTGTTGCAAAAAATATTTTTTAATTTTTTTGCTGCACGTATTAAAATAATGTGTATTTTTGCGGCAAATGATATAGACAAAAACGGTCATGAAAATTACTCGTCGTTTGTGACTTTTTGAGTCTGCTAACTTTTTTATTAACAAAATTTATGAAGATGAAACGTTTTTTATCTTTGCTGGCAGTGCTATGCCTACTGTCAAGCACCTCCGTAGTGTGCGGAGAAACAACATGGAACCTTGTCACTGATGCCGCCAATCTCAATGTCGGTGACCAAATTATTATCGCGTCAGCAACCGAAGATTTTGCGTTGAGTACAACTCAAAATGCCAACAATCGAGGTCAGGCTGAAATTGTAAAAACTGATGATCAATGTACATTATCATCTGATGTTCAAGTGATTACACTTCAGGAAGGAACGTTGCCAAACACATTGGCGTTGTTTGTTGGAGACGGTTATTTATATGCCGCGTCAAAGACTGGCAATTATCTCAGGACACAGGCTGAAAACGATGCCAACGGCTCTTTTGTCATTGACATTGACGAAAACGGAGTTGCGACGGTGATGGCGCAAGGTGAAAATACTAATAACAATTTGCGTTACAACAGTGGCAGCGATTTATTCTCGTGTTATGCTAATGCGACAGGAAATGTAAGTATTTACAAAGCGGTTGTTACTGCTTCATATACAATAACATACAATGAGAACGGTGTGACATCGCAGGTTGAATGTGGTGATGGCGAGACAGTTGCGTTGAAGGTGCCGGAAGAAATCAACGGCTTCGCTTTCCAAGGCTGGAGCCTGAGCCAGATGAGTTCGCCGTCGGACACGCCCCCGGCAATTCTCGAAAACCCGTATGCCGTGACTGGCGATGTGACGCTTTATGCGGTGTTTGCCATTGAGAAAAATGGTTCCTTTGAGAAAGTCACAACGCCCCTTGATGATTATTCTGGAACGTATCTTATTGTGAATGAAGAAAATGAGGTGGCTTTTAACGGAGGACTTGAAAGTCTTGATGTCAATGAGAACAACATCGGGGTCGATATATCTGATGGCGTGATAATGTCGAATGCTGAGACAAATTCCGCTGTCTTCACGATTTCAAAGACCGCGGCAGCATATTCAATAAGGTCATTGTCAGGTTTTTATATAGGAAGAACGAGCGGCACAGCGGGGCTAAACGCAAACCAGACGACAGTTTACGACAATTACATCGGCATTGATGAGGAAGGCAATGCTGTGGTAGCGGCTTCAGACACAATTGTTTTACGTTATAATTCAACGTCAGGACAAAAACGTTTCAGATATTACAAGGGAACGCAAAAAGCCATTCAGCTTTACAAAAGGGGAGTGTGTGCCGTCCGTTGCTATTGCACTTCGATAGATGTCATATCATCGCCTCTCACGATAACCGAAAATACAGTTTGGACAAATCCAACCTCACTGGCTGATGTGGTGACTGTCAGTGATAACGCAATGCTTTCCGGAAACATGATAGGAAACAAAAACCCTGATTTTCTCATCATTGACGGCGGGCAGGTTGACTGCAACGAAGGTGTTTACGCCACTTTTGTGAAAGAGATTGACGCTTCGTCGGAGTGGGGGACAGAGTTTCTTGCGACAGACGGCTGGTACGGAATCAGTTCGCCTATTGCCGGAAATGTAAAGGCGACTGCCGTTTCCGGGCTTCTGACAAGCGGCGACAACGACTTTGACCTGTATCGGTACTCGGAGCCGGAATCTTCGTGGCTCAACTATAAAAACGAGGAGAACAACTTCACGAATCTTAATTCAGGCGAAGGCTATCTTTATGCCTCAAAAGAAGGGACGACCCTACGTTTCTGCGGTGAGCTGAATACAGAAGATGTTGAAAGGAATTTAACTTATTCATCTGAAAATGAAATGCTTAAAGGTTTTAATCTGCTTGGGAATCCATTCCTTAAATCAATATCATTGGCAAACGTCCAAGGTGCCGATTTCAGCGGATTCTGCTTGGCGACGGATGCCGGAGCCTGGGAAGTCCATGTCGGCAACACGGATGAGATTGCCCCGGGGGAGGCTTTCCTTATTCAGACAGATGAAACAAAACCTGTTGTGATTAGAAATGATGAGCGGACAAAACGGAATGAAGAAACGTACCAAAATATCATTTCAGTTAAAGTCGAAAACGACAAATACAATGATTGTGTTTATGCAATTCTGACACCTTCTCCTGAAGAAAAACCTGAAATGTCGAAGTTTCCGCACCAAAATGATGCAATTCCTTCATTGTCAATAGATGACAAAGCCATTGCTGTATTTGATGAGAATGTAGGCAGTTTTGCGGTTTCACTCGATGTCGCGACAACAGGAACTTATAAATTATCAGTTGATGTCAATGACGCTTCTGGAAACGGGATAACTTACCTGCATTTGGTTGACCTTCAAACCAACCGCGACATCGACATGTTGGTCGAAGAATATTATGAGTTCGTCGGCTCGCCTGTTGATGACAAAGACCGGTTCATAATCAAGATGTTCAATGACAACAATGTGGATGACAATGAAGAGAGTGACGGCATTTTCATATACCAGACAAATAACATGTTGGTAACGAATGTCACTGGTAAATTACAGATTATTGACATGATGGGTAGGGTTGTGATGAGTGGCGAAGTTGATCGTAATGAACAGATAATCAATATTGAAGGCATAAAACATGGTGCTTATATTGTGAGAGTTGTCGGAGAGAAAGTCAGGACACAGAAAATTGTCATCATGTAAGATCTCATACAAAAACATTCAACGATGAAAAAAATATTTGTTATGATAGCGATGTCATGTTGCATGACGTTCAGCGTTTTGGCACAATCAACTGATTCCTTTTTCAGTGATTATTATTCGGATGATATAAGTTCGTTTTCACTTGAATTTCCTGAATATCATGGCAGTCAGATTGATTACAACCTGACTCCGATCGAATCCGGGATTGTTGTCTTTTCGATTTTGGGGATGGGGTATGTGACCATCAAGCGGACGTGCAGGTGCAGACAATGATTGTGGTTTTGCTGTCGGCCGGTGGTTCATTCCATCGGTCGGCAGTAAAATCGAATAAATTTTGGTTAGACGGATTTCGCAGTAATGTACTTTTCCGTATATTTGCGGCGTAAAAAACAATTACACCAAAACATAACACAATGAGCGGATTTTTCGGAATTGTATCAAAGAGACCATGCATAACAGACTTATTCTATGGTATTGATTATCACTCGCATTTAGGGACTTCGTCAGGTGGCATCTGCACTTTCGACGGCGATACCTTCAATCGTTCAATCCACAGCCTGAAAGATTCATATTTCAGGACGAAGTTCGACCAAGAGCTTGACAAATTCAAAGGCAATAGTGGCATAGGCATTATCAGTGACACTGACGCACAACCTATAGTTGTCAACTCCCATTTGGGGAAATTCGCCATCGTTACGGTCGCCAAAATCGTGAATATCAAGGAATTGGAGAAAGAATGTCTCGACAATATGCAGCATTTTGCCGAATTGAGCCATGGAGACACAAATCCGACCGAACTTGTTGCGCTGCTCATAACACAGGGCAAGAATTTTGTTGACGGCATCCAGAACGTGTTCAAGAAGGTGAAAGGTTCGGTGTCGATGTTAATCCTGACGTGTGACGGCATCATAGCGGCTCGTGACCTCTACGGACGCACGCCTATCGTCATAGGAAAGAATGACAACGGCTACGTTCTGGCTTCGGAAAGCCACAGTTACGTCAATCTCGACTATGAGACGGAGCGTTTCCTTGGACCTGGTGAGATAGTGAGGATTTCTGAATTCGGGATAACGCAGCTCCTCGCGCCAAACGACAAGATGCAGGTGTGTTCGTTCTTGTGGGTTTACTACGGATTTCCGACAACTTCATACGAGGGCATCAACGTTGAGGAGATGCGTTATCATGACGGCTATGAAATGGGCAAGAACGATGACATCGAAGCCGACTATGTCGCCCCGATTCCTGATTCCGGAATAGGAATGGCAATCGGCTATTCTTATGGCAGCGGCATTCCTTACATGCGTTCGGTCGTGAAATACACACCTACGTGGTCGAGGAGTTTCATGCCTGTGAGCCAGGAACAAAGAGAGCATGTGGCAAAGATGAAACTCATCCCGAACCGCGATTTGCTTAATGGCAAACGTGTCGTCTTCTGCGATGACTCGATAGTCAGAGGCACTCAGCTGCGTGACAACGTGAAGATGCTTTATGACTATGGGGCGAAGGAGGTTCACATCAGAATAAGCTGCCCGCCGTTGATATATGGCTGCAATTTCCTTAACTTCAGCGCGTCAAAAAACGAACTGGAACTTGTCACCCGCCGCTGCATTCAAGAACTTGAAGGCGGAAATGCCTGTAGCCCTGAGATGCTTAAGCTATACAGCGATAATACCACGAAACAATATGCAAATCTCGTTGAGATGCTACGCAAACATATCGGTGTTGATACGTTGAAATTCAGTAACTTGGAGACAATATGCAGGGCTATCGGCTTGCCTAAAGACAAACTCTGCACACATTGTTTCGATGGCAGTAGTTTTGGGGATAAATAGTCGCTATTTGAATATTATGTCAACGGGTGTGTCCTTTGTCAAGCCGAGCAGTGACGCAGCATGACCGTGGTTTATTGCAATCTCTAAATAGCCATGTGATCCGAAAATGGCGAGATTGCATGGTATGTCAACATCGTTGTAACCGTTGCAGATGCTGTCGATGACATAACGTCCGAAACGAATCTCAAAGTTCCTGCCGTTTCGTTGGCTGTCAAACAGTTCCTTTGAAATATTGGTGATGATGTTTTCGTAAGAGTCGATGTATGTCACCATGCCGCGGATGCAGTTGCCTTCAATGGTCGGCTGGAAGTTGTATCTCTTCTTTATTTGTGGGTAAGGTTTGCCTATCTCGCTGAAAGACATACCTTTAGCTATCATAGTCGCTACCTTCACAAATCTGTCGCGCGTGGTGAAAGTGAAAAAATCCGTATCTTGCGGCACTTCTATCGTCACGGCTTCGTACGGGTCATCGCCAAGGATGAGCGAGAAAATGTCGTTGTCAGTGCCAATGAAATAATGCCCGTTCGCCTTCAGCGCGACATGCGGATTCTGCACCGATTCTTCAGTCTCAATGGCAATGATGTGAATCGTGCCTTCCGGAAAATTCTTATAACAGTTTTTCAAAATGAAAGCAGCCGATGTGACATCCCAAGGCTCTACGCTGTGGGTGATGTCAACAATCGTGGCATCCGGCATCGCCGAATAAATCTTGCCTTTCACCGCGGCGACATAATAGTCGGAGAGTCCCCAATCACTTGTTAATGTTATAATTGCCATAATTCTCTTATTGTTTGTTTCATTAATCAATTGACAACTGCAAAAATACATTAATCATAATTATTTGAAAATGCAGAAATGAAAAAGTTATTAACATTTTTTATTATTTTTGCAGGCGTTAAAATTATTTGAAAGTTAGATGTCTGAACAGATTGTCCAAATCGAAAACATCGACCCGAATGATTTGTATGGTGCTAATGATCAGCATCTTACAATGATAAAGGCGTTGTTTCCAAAGTTGAAAATCATCGCGCGTGGCGACTTCGTCAAGGTCATCGGTGAAGATGAAGAGGTGAATTGTTTCCTCGACAGGCTCACCATGCTGACAAATCACATCGAACGCTACGGCAACATCACCACGCAGGTCATAGAAAATGTGATGAATGCATCGGGCGGAAGCGAGATGATAAAAGACTTTGATGATAAAGATGTCTTGGTATATGGCCGTAACGGATTGCAAATCAAGGCGATAACTGCAAACCAGAAGAAGATGGTGACGGCTGTCGGCAAGAAAGACATGCTGTTTGCCATCGGTCCTGCCGGAACGGGAAAGACCTACACCGCCGTCGCCTTGGCAGTCAAAGCACTGAAAAACAAGGAAGTACGTCGCATCATCCTCACACGTCCGGCCGTCGAAGCCGGCGAGAACCTCGGCTTCCTGCCCGGCGACCTCAAGGAGAAACTCGACCCGTATCTGCAACCGCTTTACGACGCCCTGCGCGACATGCTCCCGCAGGCGAAACTGCAAGGCTACATGGAAGACGGCACCATTGAGATAGCGCCGCTCGCCTTCATGCGCGGCCGCACGCTCGACCACGCCTTCGTCATCCTCGACGAAGCACAGAACGCCACACGTGCGCAACTCAAGATGTTCCTCACACGCATGGGACGCGACGCGAAATTCGTCATCACCGGCGACGTGACACAAATCGATTTGCCCAAAAACCAGCCTTCTGGCCTGCCGCAAGCCATTGATATTCTGAAAGATGTGAAAGGCATCGAATTCATCTTCTTTGATGAAAAAGATGTCGTCAGACATAAACTCGTGACAGAAATCGTCAACGCCTACAAGAAATTCTATCACGATGACAATGACGAAAATGATAATAATCAAACAATTAACAAACAATAACCGCATGGCGGTCACATATCAGTAACTATGAAAGCATTAACAAGAACCGATTTTAACTTTGACGGTCAAACCAAAGTCTATCACGGCAAAGTCCGCGACGTTTATTTCATCGACAACAAATATTTGGTGATGGTCGCCACCGACCGCATCTCCGCTTTTGACGTGATTCTTCCTGAAGGAATCCCGTATAAAGGACAGATTCTCAATCAGATAGCCGCCGAGTTCCTCGACATGACAACCGACATCGTCCCGAACTGGAAAATCGCTACTCCCGACCCGATGGTGACAGTGGGCAAGCTCTGCAAGCCGTTCCCGGTCGAGATGATCATCCGCGGCTATCTCACGGGCAGCTCGTGGCGCACCTACAAGAGCGGACAGCACACAATCTGCGGCGTCAACATCCCCGACGGAATGAAGGAACATCAGCGTTTCGCCGAACCGATCATCACTCCGACAACGAAGGCCGAAGAAGGCCACGACGAGGATATTTCTAAGGAAGAGATTATCCGTCAAGGACTTATATGCAAAGAAGACTACGAAAAAATCGAAGTCATCACTCGTAAATTGTTCCAAAGAGGAACCGAAGTCGCGGCAAAACACGGCCTCATCCTCGTTGACACAAAATACGAGTTCGGCAAGATCGGCGACCAGATTTACCTGATGGACGAGATTCACACTCCCGACTCATCACGTTATTTCATCGCTGACCAGTACGAAGAATGTTTTGCCAAAGGTCTGCCAGTCAAGCAGTTGTCGAAGGAATTCGTCCGCGAATGGCTTATGGCGAACGGTTTTCAGGGCAAGGAAGGCCAGAAGGTGCCAGAGATGACACCATCAATCGTGAAAGGTATTTCGGAAAGATATATCGAGCTGTACGAGAAGGTGACAGGAAAGAGGTTCGAGAAGGCGAAGGATACTGAGGATGTGAAGGCGAGGATAGAAACCAACGTGGTCAATTGGTTAAAAGATAATAGATAAAAGAGAAGAGAGTAAATGAAATGGCAACACGACTCAACTCGTGTTGCCATTTGTTGTCTATGCGGCTTGTTAATTTAATGATTTACCAAGGTCTGCTTGCACTTTTACATTCGGCTCCCCAAATTTCAACACTTATAATTCTAGAAGCTTTATAATCTAAATATACTGTATTTTCGCATGAACCAGATTTATTAAAATCTATAGATTTATTAGGATCGGTACGTTCTTCCCCAGTGTCTTCTCGGATATATGTAACTTTACACAATACTTTACCCTTAGCGGGCTGATCTTTGCTTGGTGTAGTTGTTATTTTTATATGTGGCCCAACACCAGGGACAGTAGAATGCATATTTGAGTCTTGGGAGACATACGCATTAATGTATCCACCGGCACCACCTTCAAGTTTACACTGATCGGCCTGTGCGTTTGCTGCAAAAGCAAAGCCTATGACGGCCATGAGCATTAAAAATATTTTCTTCATTGTTTCATTTGGCTGTGTTTATCCTGTTGCCTGCAGTTCATTTTTCTTGTTTTCCACATAGACCATACAGCCCGTTCAGTACCGAAAAGGACAATTGTTTACTAACAAGAAGCGTGGCACTGTATGCCATATTGCAGATGAAGGTCGTAGGAAAAACCCGAAAACACAAACATGGAACAACAGCCCACGCAATATTGCGTGAAACCATTATGAAATCTTGTGTTTTCAAATGAAAATTTCCTACGTTTTCATCTACAAGATAAGCATAACGCTTCTATAATATACTACGATTGGCTAACCAATCAAGCCGCAAAAATAATAATTTTTCCCGCAGCCTACGATTTTTTCTGAAAAAATATTACTTTTGCAAAAAATTCAGAAAAATGGCAACGATAACATTGAAATTCAACCCGCGCAATGCGCTGGCACGAAAAACTTTGGATTATATTACTTCATTGGGTGTTTTTTCAATAGATGAAAAAGGGGAAAGCCCGTATAATCCTGATTTTGTCGAGAAAATAAGGAAGAGTGAAACCGAACCTTCAGAAACCTTGAACCTTGAAAAATATGGAATTAAAGTTTAAATCCACGGCAATAAGGGATTTGGATTATTGGAAAGAAACCGAAAACCAAAAGATTTTAAACCGAATAGGTGAACTTATAAAAAGCACTTTGGAAACTCCCTTCGACGGAATCGGGAAACCGGAACCTTTGAGATATAATCTCACAGGATATTGGAGCAGAAGAATAAACCGTGAACACAGAATGATTTACAGAGTTCAAGACGATGAAATTGTAATTCATTCGTTACGAGGACATTATTTTGATTTTTCGGAAAAATAGCAGTACTACAAGACGAGCATAACGCTTCGTGTTTCTTAATCTTGGCGGCAAAAACCGTCACAAGAACAGCCGCAAAAATAATAATTATTTCTTTTCGTGGACAAATTTTTCATAAAAAAGTGTCCACGAAACGTATTTTAGACGCTTTCGTGGACAAAAAAAACACTAAAAAAGTGTCCACGAAACCGTTTTTAACGAGGTTCGTGGACACTTTTTTCTATAACGCCGCTGCGATTTTCCTGATTTTGCTAAGGCGTGCGGTGAGTTTCGGGTTTTTCTTTGCCAAATCCATATCATATTTGGCCTGCATTCTGACGTTCCTCAACAAACGGAAACCAAACGACGAGCGACTAATCCAAGTATTCGTAGGTGATTGTCTCAACAGTTCTTGTTCTTTCTACATCCGAATGATACCAAATCGTGTTTACGACGGCTTGCGTCGGATAGTTTTTACCGTTGTATGTAAAATCATCAGTTTCTGTATATGGATATCTCCCTTCAATCAAATCATCGCATTTAGTACAATTATTTTTTGATAAGCCCAGACAGGCGAATCTGCATTTCCAATTATCCATATACACACCATGATCAAGCGAAATAGGCAGAAATGCATCTATGCCATAGAATGGATTATTTTTGTCGTCGTATGTCAAAAACGAAACCACAGCGCCGTCATATGGACATCTGATTTCTGAAAGGTTATCACCATTCCAGAAGTAATTACGTACACTCTTATTTTTTACACTTGTTACACTTGACAATTTGCCGTTTGAATATTCAAAATGATATACTACATCATAGTAATGTCCAGGCTTTTCTCTATCGTGATAAATCACTTCACTCATATCGTCACCGTCGTATTCGACATCATAACAAGCAACTGTGTCTATTCTACCATTTTCAGGACTCGTCCAAATGGCATTGGACAACTTGTCGTTGTCATAACGGAAATCATAGATACTGGCTTCTGTGGGAAATCGCATTTCCAATTTGCTTAACAAATTGTTATACCATGTAAAAAAATAGGTTTCTGACCTATTCCACTCTTTAATAACATTCCATGTCTGTCCGCCATCTGTGGATTCCTCTCTATAATTCACATCATTAATTGACATTTTACTTATTCTCATTTCCACGGTCTGCGAGCCGCCACCACCGCCCGTGTTTCCACCGCCGCCATTGCCGCCGCCGCTATCCGAAGTGTCATCGTCTTTCTTGCACGACACGCACAGCGCCATCGCCATGCACACCATCACCGTAGTGAATAATCTGATTTGTTTTTTCATTTTTAAAAACCCTAAATTCGTGCCGGGCGCAACTTTTAACTGCCCCAGCACCAATAAGCAGTGTTTTACATCAAAGAAGCGTGGCACTGTATGCCATATTGCAGATGAAGGTCGTAGGAAAAACCCGAAAACACAAACATGGAACAACAGCCCACGCAATATTGCGTGAAACCATTATGAAATCTTGTGTTTTCAAATGAAAATTTCCTACGTTTTCATCTACAAGATAAGCATAACGCTTCTATGATAAACCACGATTGGCTAACCAATCAAGCTGCGAAGGTAATAAATTTTCCCGCAGCCGCTGATTTTTTTCTGAAAAAATTTCCTAACTCGGAATTGCCACTTTATAAACTTTATGAGCTTTACAAACTTTTCACTTATAAAACCTCATCTCGTCAATGTATTTATAAACCTTTTCGGGAACGAAATACCTCACGTCGCAGTGTTTTGGACAAAATCCATGTTTTTCCGCGAGATTTTGCTCTGAAGATAAAAGTAATGGTGTTTGTTTTTCAAAAGCGGACAAATCAATTTTCATTGGTTTTCCTTATTTATCAGATTTACAACAAGTTTAACCATTATATCCTTTTCTTCGACGCGGCTTTCGGCAATCATCAGCGTCAAGGCGACCAAGGTGTTGTCAGCTATTCGCTTGCCGCCATCTTCCGCATACAAAATGCCGTTTTTCTCCATGAACCAAATGAACAGCATGGCGGCAATACGCTTGTTGCCGTCGCTGAACGAATGGTTTTTTATGACAAGATACAGCAGCATAGCAGCCTTTTCCTCTACAGAAGGATAAAGGTCAACGCCGCCGAAAGTCTGATATATCTGCCCGATGCTGCTCTTGAATGAATCGTCTTTCTCATTTGCAAAAAGTACGCTTCCGCCGAACTTCTCCTTCAATACGGAAATCGCTTCCATCGCATTCTCGTATGTTGCTCTAAACGGTTCGTCCTTCGTGGTTCTCTCAATTGAAAGCTGTTGATAATCATATCTGTCGAGCGTGTCAAGCGCATAGACATAATCTCCTATCACATTGACAATCCCGCTATATTCAACATCATTCACTTTTTCCTGAAGCTGAAGTGCGCGCGACATCAATTTCACCACATCCTTCAGTTCATTGTAATGGTCAAGCTGCCGCTTGTTTATGGCATAACCCTTTATGACATATTGCTTTATCAACTTTGTAGCCCATTGTCTGAAATGTACTCCTCGCTCACCTTTTACCCTATAACCAACTGAAATTATCACATCCAAATTATAGTAATCAAGTTCGCCGGTCTGAGTTTTCCCGTCCATTGAACCGTGTCGAGTGGTATGGGCAAATTTTGCCCACACCTCTTCCTTGTTTAGTTCGCCATCGCTAAAAACATTTCTGATGTGCTTGCCTATTACAGATCTGTCTCTGTCAAACAATTCAGCCATCTGCTCAACAGATAGCCAAACCGTCTCATCTTTGAACTTGACTTCCAATTCAACACTTCCATCCCTGCTTGTGTATGTCAGGGTCGAAGAGTCGTTATGCTTGTCATTTCTTTGTATTTCAATATTTTGGCTTTGAAAAAAGATAGATTTGTTGTTGTTTTCCATATCAAAAAAATTAAAGATTTCGTCTGCAAAAATAAATAATTTTCCTGACCCGGAATCGCCACTTTCAAACTTTATGAACTTTCAACTTTATAAACTTTATGAACTTTACAAACTTTTCACTTATAAAACCCCATCTCGTCGATATATTTATAAACCTTTCAAGATGGCGTGACCGTTTTCAAGACCTCACATAAGCCTTGCGGTTAAGCGAAGATGCTTTTCAAACTACAAAAGATCGGTGACGTTGCACGACAGGAAATCCTCCAACGATATTCCGCCGGTCCCTATGATGTAGGAGTGCACCGGATCGAACACTTTCGCAAATTCCGCCATTCCTGTGTTCGACCACCTGCGCCCGGATTTCACCTCCAACGCAATGCAACCTTCGTCGGCGAGGACGACAAAATCCACCTCTTTGTCTCTGTTTCGCCAATAAAAAACATGATAATCATTCTCTTCCGCCTGCGAAACAAGGTGTGCGCCCACGGAACTCTCGACCCAACGTCCCCAAAGTTCCGGGTCTTTACGCGACGAATCGAAGTTCTGCCGCTGAAAGGCGGAAAGCAAAGCATTGTTGAAAACCTGAAATTTAGGAATCGAATTATACTTCCTCGCTTCATCATAAGCATATTTCTGCAGTCCGCAAAGCATCTGACACTCCTCCAGAATGTTCAGATATGAAGCGGCTGTCGTGACATTGCCGGCATCCTGCAACTGCCCGACCACCTTTGTCAGAGAGAGAAGCTCCGCCGAGTATTTGCAGCCTATCATGAAAAGCTGCCTCATCAGCGCCGGCTTGTATATGTTGCTTGTCATGACAACGTCTTTTTCAATCGCCGGTTTCACGATGCTGTCTTTGACATAGCGTTTCCACCTTTGTTCATCGCCGACATATCTCGCCGCTCCCGGGTAACCGCCGAAATAGATGTATTGCTCGATGCCGAAACCGAAAGCCTGCCTCATTTCCTGAAACGACCAATGCCCCATCCTGACAAGTTCGAAACGCCCCGCCAACGACTCCTTCAGCCCGCTCATCAGCATCAAGCGGCTGCTTCCGAGAAGCACAACCTTGATGTTCAACCGGCGGCTCGTGTCCCAATCCCATTCCAACTTGACCTGCTCGCTCCAATTTTCTATTTTCTGTATCTCGTCAATCACTAACAGATATTCTTTACTCTGGCTAATATTCATGTTTGCACGCACCGACTCCCAGACGTTATGTATCCACTTCAAGTCGTTTTTTCCGACCGCGTCAGCACTTACGGAGACATAAGGTATAACTGTGTCACGAAGCACCTGCTGCATCAATGTTGATTTTCCGACTTGTCGCGGTCCGACCAACACCTGAATTGCACATCTCGGCTCTTCTATACGGCGTTTTATTATCTCGCAATGATTGCGTATAAATTCCATACTATCAATTGTTTAACAAACAACAATTTCTACAAAAGTCGAAAACAAAATGTTTAAAAGTTCAAAACAAAATGTTCAAAAGTCAAAAACAAAATGTTCAAATCATGCTGCAAAAGTAATAATTTTTCACGCAGTTTCTGATTTTTTCTGAAAAAATTTTCCTGACCCGGAATCGCCACTTTCAAACTTTATGAACTTTCAACTTTATAAACTTTATAAACTTTCAACTTTATAAACTTTACAAACTTTTCACTTATAAAACCCCATCTCGTCGATGTATTTGTAAACCTTTTCGGGAACGAAATGCCTCACGTCGCGGCCTTCCGAAATGGCGTTTCTGATGAATGTCGATGAGACCTCGATCTCCGGCGCGTCGATGACCCTTACCGACGGATGATAGACCAACTCATTGGTATTGTATCCTTTGCGCGGATAGACGAGCAGATGGTAATACTCCAGAATCACTTCGTAGTTCTTCCATTTGGTGAATCTCTCGATGTTATCCATCCCGCAGATCAGGTGGAAGTCATAGCTCGGGTAACGCTCGTGGAGCTTCGCCAGCGTGTCGATAGTGTATGACGGCTTCGGCATGTAAAACTCGATGTCGCAGACCTGAAACCGCTCGTCGCCCTCGACGGCGAGTTCCACCATGCGCAGCCGGTGCCGGTCGTCGAGCAGCGTCTTCTTGTCCTTGAACGGATTCTGCGGCGAAACCACAAACCAGACCTCGTCCATGTCACCGTATTCCGCCAGATAGTTGGCGAGCATCAGATGACCGTTGTGAACCGGGTTGAACGAACCGAAGAAAAGTCCGATTTTTCTCATAAAATGCTTTTTGGTCAAGAGACGAGAGAAATACGAGGTGGCGTCGCCTCTCTTAACTCTCCTCTCTCCTCTTTTAACTATAAAATGTTAAACAGCTGTTCCTTGATTTTTTCGAGTTCGTCTTTCATCTTGACCACAAGTCGTTGGATGTCAGCGTCGTTGGCTTTGGAGCCGAGGGTGTTGATCTCGCGTCCCATCTCCTGCGCGATGAACCCGAGTTTCTTGCCGGCGCCTTCCTCGTCGATGCTTTCCATGAAGTAGTCGCAGTGCTTGCGGAGACGCACCTTCTCTTCGGTGATGTCTAATTTCTCAAGATAGAAGATGAGCTCCTGCTCGAAACGGTTTTCGTCGTACCCACCGGAGGCCAGCTCCTGAAGGTTTTTCTGGAGTTTCCCCTTGATAATCTCATGACGGTTTTTCTCAAACGGCTCAACCTCAGCGAGATAGCCGAGAATCAGCTCGACGCGCTTGACCAGATCTTTCTTGAGAATGACACCTTCTTTCGCCCTGAAATCGTCGGTCATCTTTAACGCCTGAACCAAGGTCTCCATGATTTTCGCGAGAAACCCGTCGTCATAATCCTGAACCGGGGCGACGAAGATTCCGGGCATCCTGAAGACGATGGAAGCCACGTCTTTCGCTTCAGGAATGTTGTATTCCTTTGATATTGAATTGATTTGCTCAAAATACGATGCAACGACCTCTTTCTCAATATGTGTGTTCTGCGCGACATCGGTGTTTGTGATGGTGATCGTGGCATCGACTTTACCTCTTTGCAGAACCGCCGCTATTTCATTGCGATAGTCAAACTCACTCGCCTTAAGTTCTTGCGGAAGTTTCAAGGAGAGGTCTAACTGCTTGCTGTTCAACGTCTTTATTTCAACACAGATGTTATTGGTATTATAAAGTTGCTCGGCCTTGCCGTAGCCTGTCATCGAATGAATCATATCTGAAAAATTTTCGCAAAAATATTAAATTTTCTTGTGCATAAGGTAAAAAATATTTTCAAAAGTTAGCCTTTGATTTGAAAAAATACTTAATTTTGCGGTCATAAATTAAAAATAATTTCTAAAAAATTACAATCATGGCAGAAGAAAAAATGACTTCTCAGTATGCGATGGAGTTGGAGGCTAAATACGGCGCTCACAACTATCATCCGCTTCCGGTAGTCCTCGCGAAAGGCAAAGGCGCCAAGGTGTGGGACGTTGAAGGAAAAGAATATTTCGACTTTTTATCAGCTTATTCGGCTGTTAACCAGGGACATTGCCACCCGGCGATCATCAAGGCGATGACCGATCAGGCGGAGAGGCTGACCTTGAGCTCGCGTGCTTTCTACAACGACGCTCTCGGTCCGTGGGAGAAATACGTGACGGAATATTTCGGCTACGACAAGGTGCTGCCGATGAACACGGGTGCCGAGGCCGACGAGACGGCTCTGAAGCTCGCGCGCCGCTGGGGCACCGTCTGCAAGGGCATCCCGAATGACGAGACATGCATCGTGTGCTGCGAAGGCAACTTCCACGGCCGCACAATCACCATCATCACCATGTCGAACGACCCCGACTCGTACGCCAACTACGGCCCTCTGACACCTGGTTTCATCCGCATCCCTTACAACGACCCGGACGCTTTGGAGCAGGTCCTCGCGAAAGACGGCAAGAAGATCGCCGCTTTCCTCGTCGAACCTATTCAAGGTGAGGCCGGCGTGTATGTCCCGGATGAAGGCTACCTCAAGAAATGCTACGACATCTGCAAGAAATACAATGTGTTATTCATGGCCGACGAGGTTCAGTGCGGTATCGCCCGCACGGGCAAGATGCTCGCCTGCGACCACGAAGGTGTCCGTCCTGATGTGCTGATTCTCGGCAAGGCTCTCGGCGGCGGCGTGGTGCCGGTATCGGCAGTCCTCGCCGACGACTACATCATGATGAACATCAAACCGGGCGAGCACGGCTCGACATTCGGCGGCAACCCTGTCGCGGCAAGAGTGTCGATGGCAGCCCTCCAGGTCATCAAAGACGAAGGCCTCATGGAAAAAGCCGATTATCTCGGAAAGATTTTCCGTGAGGAAATCATGAAGATCAAACACCCGATGATTCAGAAGGTCCGCGGCAAAGGTCTCTTGAACGCAGTGATTATCAAGCCAATGAACGGCAAGGAAGCATGGGACGTCTGCCTCAAGATGCGCGACAACGGTCTGTTGGCAAAACCGACGCACCAGCACATCATCCGCTTCGCTCCGCCTCTCGTAATCACCGAAGACGAACTCCGTCAGGCCATTGAAATCATCAAGAAGTCGATAATGGAATTCTAAAATACTCGCTTCGTCATCTCGACTGAAGCGAAACTAAATGGAGAAATCTCAATCAAAAAGAATGGGGTTTCTCCGTTTTTATTTACGATCATTCAATTGACCTTGTAAAATAAAAATGGCGCGGAATAGAAACTCCACGCCATTCATTTATACTCAATTAATTTTTATCTCTTCACGACCTTCTTCACGACAGAATTGCTTCTGCTGTCAACAATCTTCACGAAATACAGTCCGCTTTCGAGGCTCTCAACGTCGATTTCATTTCTGTTTTCGACAAACAAGACCTGTTGGCCAATCGTGTTGAAAATTGTAACGTTTTGAATGTCAGAGTTCTTGATGAATAACACATTGTTCATCGGGTTTGGATAGACTTCAACCGATGACAACTGGTTTTCATTTATGCCGGAGATCAACTGCTCGTCTATCTTCACAGTGATTGTCTGCTCTCCGCCCGACGTGATGATGCTTATGCTTGTCTCGACATAACCTTTGGCGACAAAGACGAGCTCGGCGGTGATCTTCATCGACAACCCGGGCTGGAGGGTGTAGGGGAGACTGACCGGATTCGTGCTCACGCTTGTATGGATGCCGAGGAAGTCGGTGTTGTTTTCGACAATGTCATTCACGGTGATAGCCGCGTTGGTGTTGTTTGTCGCGTTGAATATCGCGAACTGCTGTCCTTCATCTATCACGACCTCATCGACGTCGAAGGTGAGCAGCAAGCTTTCATGCTCCTCCATTGTGAAATGGTGAGGGTCGAGTTCGCCGAACACCGGCTGCTGGTATCTGTGGCCCGACTCGTCGGCGCCGAAGACGTAGTAATCGATTTCTGAAAGTCCTTGATAGCCTTTGATGTAGCCGACATATTCGTCAGCGTTGCCGGTTGCTGTCATGTGTGCGGTCTGGTATTCACCGCCGTCGATGCTGTAATATATCAATAAGGAGTCTTGTTTCAAATCCTGTCCGCTGTATGCGATGAACTTGCTTGTGATGGCGATTGAGTCCTGCCATTGCTGTTCGCCGAAGACGACATCGCGGTGGTCAACGAAGAGCATGTCGAAGTCCATGACACCGCGTGTGCGGCAGTGGAGCGCGTCGGTGTTCTCCCAACCTATCGACCAGTCGTTGTTTTCGAAGCCAAGGATTTCATAGCCTGGCATTGCTTCCTGATAAACAGCGAGTGCCTGTTGGTTGTATGAAGCGATGTCTCCAAGCGGAACGAAGACTTTGTTGTTGAGAATCAAGCTGTTGGTGTAAGGGGCGAGTGTGTAGCCGCCCGGTTCCTGGACGCGATACACGTGGTAAGGATAGCCCCAGCAGCAGTTTGTTGTCGCGAAATATTCGGCGACCTGTTCGTAAAGCGCATATTGCGGGTTGCTTTGCGGAAGCTGTGCAATCAAGATCTTGTCGGGTGCGAGGTATTTGCCCCAGCAGTCAACGTGCGCGATGTAGTCGCCTTGCGGGTCGATGGTGATGTGATACGGGTCGATGCCGAGATAGTCGCGCATCTTGTTGCGGACGTTGACTTCGTTGTAGCCGTTTTCCTGAACGACGAGTTCATCGCTGACGCCGTGTCCGCGGCCGTCTTCCATCATGTTGCCGCCGGTGTGCTGAAGGTTCATGCCGTACATCGGGATGTTCCAGTAGTTCGCGAAAACGCCGGAGACGTTGTCGTCGTTCGGGCGCGGGCGGTTATAGACATTGTCAACGATGGCCGGCTCGCGGTCTTCAAAGATGTACCACGGGCCGTAGTCGCGCACCCAATATGAATCTGTCGGGGCGTTCACAAAAACGCAGTTGTCCATATTGACGCCGTTGCTCTGATATTCTGATCTCGCCGAGTTTTCGTAACCGCTTGATACGACGGTGATTAAAGTGCAGTCTTCAGCCAATTCCTTCACAACTGTGTAAGGGATTCCGAGAGGATAGCGGATTAATACCGCCTGCATCGGCTCAAATTCCGCCACGAAACGCGGCTCGCCCGCCGGCGGGTCGGTCTCGACAAAATTCAAACTTCTGACAGGAGTGTTCATCTCTTCTTCCGAAAGATAGTGCAGTTTTCTCCAATCCGGTTTGCTAACTTCTTGCGCATTGGCCGAAAAACTAAAGCCTAATACAATGATAGCCAATAAACTAAATAAACATTTTTTCATCATAAAATTATTTAAATCAAGGCGCAAAGATACTCATTTTTTGTAAAACATAGAATAAAATTGTTCATTACAATCCTCGAAATTTTTGTATTTTTGCAAATCGTTTTTATTGATTTATAAGATGAAAAAGATTTTGATTTTCGCCCTGCCCATTATGTTAGTGGGCTGTTCTTTTGTGGAGAGTTTAACAAATAAAACTAACAACAAGAAAGACATTGTTGATAAAGACACTGTCAATGAGGTCGTTGTGGAAGACAACCATGAGGCTGACACCATAATCGTAAGCAATCCTAATCTTTTGAATGATACGATAGATATTGTTGAAACCGAGGATTTCATGGTAAATGACTCGGTTGACAGTAATCTCCCCGACAGTGTGCAGATGCGTATTCAGGAGCTTTTCGATGCCGATAATTCCGGTGAGGGAATTGTGAATGAGTCTGATGTGATGTTGGAAATGATTGATACTCTTCAGATTATCCCATATTTCGACGAGAGTAAGGCAAATTCGTGCAACTATCCAAAAGGCTATGTCCCGACATTCCCCGACAGCATATATGCCAAGCGCATTGAGGATCTTAATCGTGAAACGACGATGGAGCTGGTTTTCAACAAGCATGTCAAGTCGTTCATCGATGTGTATGCGGTGCAGAAAAGGGACAAGACAGAGCGTATTTTAGGTCTCGCCGATGTGTATTTCCCGATGTTTGAACAATGTCTTGACAAATACAATATGCCATTGGAACTCAAGTATTTAGCTGTTGTTGAGTCGGCTTTGAATCCAACCGCTGGTTCGCACGCCGGCGCGAAAGGGCTTTGGCAGTTCATGTATGGGACGGGCAAGGTCTATAAGCTTAATTCGACAACGATGGTTGAGGACCGTTTCGACCCGTTGAAATCGACGGAGGCGGCATGCCAGCACCTTCAGGACTTGTACGACACCTTCGGCGACTGGTTCCTTGCACTCGCGGCATATAACTCAGGCGCGGGCAATGTGCGTAAGGCGATAAAGCGTGCCGGCGGCATCAAGAACTATTGGGCGATATGGCCTTTCCTGCCGCGCGAGACACGCGGTTATGTACCTGCTTTCATCGCGGTGAATTATATCATGAATTATCCAGAAGAACATAACATCTGCCCACTCGATCCGGGCATCATGAAAGACGGAATCGACACTGTTACAGTTCATCAACCACTTCATTTTGAACAACTTAATGAGATGCTCGGCATTCCGATGACAGACTTGAAATTCTTCAATCCTCAATATAAACAGCAAATCATTCCGGCAACCGAGAAGAAACCGTACTTGCTGAGAATACCGGAAGAATATGTCGAAGCATATATCGAAAACGAAAAGGCACTTTACGAGTTCAAGACAAAACGCGGCATCGATAAGGAGAAGATGCAGGAAGAAATCAAGAAAATATCCGACAGAAGCGTCCATATCGTGAAAAGCGGTGAGAACCTCGGCAGTATCGCGAAGAGATATCACGTGAGTGTCAGCCAATTACAGAAATGGAATAACCTCAGGGGCACAAATATTTATCCTAACCAAAAACTTGTTGTCTATCCTTCAGGTGCTCCGATGGCACAGGCGGGGAATTCGGCTCCGGTTGAACGCTCGACAACCCAGAAAATACATACGGTGAAGTCGGGCGAGACACTCTCTAAAATCGCGTCAAAATACAAATGCTCTGTCACCGACATCAAGAAATGGAATAACCTTAAGTCAACCACAATCAATGTCGGACAGAAACTGAAAGTCTATCCTCCGGAAAGCTCAACGGGTTCATCATCAACCGCATCGACAGGCAGCAGCCAGACTTACACCGTAAAATCGGGCGACACGCTTTGGGAAATAGCTAAGAAATTCAATACGTCTGTCGATAAAATCAAAAAGACAAACAACCTCAAGAGCAACAACTTGAGAGTAGGACAAAAACTCAAGATTGTGAGATAACACTTGAGGCTGTTTGACAGGTTTTATTTAAAACCTGATGCTGTAAATCATTGATTCTAATTGTTTTAGGAAATCTCTTTTTTCCTTGTTTGGATAATACACAAACCCTTCGACGGTGATGAGTTTGTTGCGTTCGGGGTTTACAATAGTATATGAGACAAATGGTCCGGCCATGAATTCTTTGTAGATGTTCCACATTCCGCGCATCTCAACGGCGTAACCTGCCGGGAAGTCGGGTAAAACCGTAAATACAGGCGGGACAAATTCAAGGTCAGTGATCATATAGCTTCCGTCGGTCGGTCCGGAAATGTATTTCTTAACGACGGAGTCGCGGACCTGTACGAGACGCGTCTCGCTTAAATCTGATTCGTTTCTGTATGGTAACTCATAGATTATCAGATTCATAAGCAGCTCTTTTGTCTCTGCGTCCTTCGTGATGCTCATGTAGTTGTTCCTGTCAACACTGATGCAGAAGTCGTTTGGCACGACCATCGAGAAACCGAAGGTGTTTTTCACCTTGTTCATGGCATCGGTGTTGGCGTTTGGCCTGAAGAAATTCATGAAACGCTGACGCTCGTTCTCGTCGAAAACGTTTTTCAACATATCTTTCTGTGAATCAAAGACTTTAATCCATGTCTCGGCGTCTTTTGCCTTAATCTTCATTGCATATTGCGGCGATGACATCCAGTCGTTTTCCGACTCAATCACAGGATTCGGCAATTCAGAATTTATTTCCGCAATGATGAGATTACGGTGCTTCTTGAACATGTCGTTGAGTGCTGACATATTGATATTCACCACTTTATAAGTCTTTTCCGGCTGTGGCAAACCATATTGCTCCATCTCGAAATATGCGCGTACTGCCTCGCCGATTGAGCCGTTCCATTGATTTTCGTTCTGCGTCACAAGGAGAATCTCCGAACTGCCGCCGACAGAGCGGTCTTTCCGCTGCTGAACGGTTTTTTCGGAACATGACACAAACATTGTAGAAAACGTCAAAACTAATGCTAACACTCTGATTATCTTCATATTCATAAAAATTTTATTGGCTGCAAAATTAGTAAATTATGTTTTTGTTTTTCATCATAACGAGAAAATTTCAAAAAACTTATTGGCAATAAAATTATTTGGCGAAAAAATGCTATTTTTGCACCATTATTATGAATCATGGAGAATCAAGGAATTTCTGTTTCGGCAAAATCTTCTTCAAACATTGCAATCGTAAAATATTGGGGTAAACATGGCGACCAACTGCCTAACAACCCATCGGTGAGTTTTACGTTAAATAATTGTTTTACATATACTTATATTAGGTATGACAAAGAAAATGCAAGTGGTTTGCAATTTTTGTTTGAAGGGAAGGAATCGCCGAAATTCAAGGAGAAAATAAACAAATATCTTGAGGAGCATTTGGATTTGTTCCATTTTTCAGCTGATGTTGTCAATCATCTGACGGTTGAGAGCAGCAATTCTTTTCCGCATTCTTCAGGAATCGCATCAAGTGCTTCTTCGATGAGTGCGCTCGTGCTTTGTCTTCTGAAACTTGAAAAGGCCTTGGAACATGACACCGCACCGGTTGACCTCCGCCGCGCGTCGATGTTGTCGCGACTGGCGTCGGGCAGTGCGGCGCGTTCCGTCTATCCTGTGATGGCTCTGTGGGGTGAAACTCCTTCATTCAAAGGTAGTTCCGATGAATTTGCGGTGCCTCTCGCCGACATCGTCGCTCCTGTTTTCAAGACATATCACGACACGATTCTCATCGTTTCAAACAAAGAGAAAAGCGTTTCGAGCAGAGCGGGTCACGCGTTGATGAACGGGCATCCGATGGCTGAACAGCGTTATGCAACAGCACGTTACAACACAAGTCGGCTTATCGGTGCGCTTAAAAACGGTAATCTGGAAACATTTATTGACATCGCCGAGTCGGAGGCGATTCAGTTGCACGAACTGATGGCGACATCAAATCCGGCATACAGATTGGTTGAACCTAACACGTTGAAAATCACAGAGGAAATCGGTAAATTCAGATATAAGAAGAAAGTTCCGGTCTGCTTCACGCTCGATGCCGGGCCGAATGTCCATCTTCTATATCCTGATGAATTTAAAAATCAAGTCGCCGCTTTCGTTGAAGAAAAGTTGAAATATTATTGTATTGAAAATCAATATATTGACGACTTTGTAAAAATCTTTTAACATTATAAATTTTTGTTTTTAATGGGGAATGTTATAAAAAATTACTACGGGAAAGTAATTCTTTTTGGTGAATATTCAATGATTTACGGGTCATCAGCGCTTCTGATACCCTTATATACCGGTTCGTCGCATTGGGATTTCATCTGGCGGAATCCCGGAAAACGCAACTATGCCTCCAACAGAAGTCTTAACGTATTTTACAATTATCTCAAAGATAATGAACGTTTTAGCGAATATATTGACGTGGCGAGATTTAAGACCGAGTTGAAAAAGGGGCTTTTCCTCGACTCAAGCATTCCGTCGGGATACGGTGTCGGAAGTTCCGGCGCACTGACAGCCGCGGTCTATGACCGTTTTCGCATCGGCGAGATAGAAGACCCAATGGAATTGAAACGGTTTCTTGCCGATATGGAGAATTGTTTCCACGGGAACAGTTCTGGTCTCGACCCGCTTCAGTGTTTCTACGGCAAGCCTTTCATCCTTGACGAAAACAAAAAAATCAATATCCTTGACGAGAATTTCCTTCCGGAAAATGTCCATGTCTTCTTGATTGACAGTAATATAAAGTCCGACACGAAGTCATTGGTCAATTATTTTAACGAAAAACGCAATGATTCACGTTATCTGAAGGCATACGAAGAACTGTATTTGCCGTACGTTGGACGATGCATCAACTCATTGGTGGCCGGTGAAGCAGGGGAGTTCTTCGATAATTTGTCTAAACTGTCTTATTATCAGACGATTATGTTTGAGCCAATGGTGACAGAGAAAATGATGCCTTTGTTCTTTGTGAAAAGAGACGTAGCTCATTTCCAGATAAAACTGTGCGGTTCAGGCGGCGGCGGTTACTTCCTCGGGTTCTCTGACGACAAAGACGCAACCGAACACTACATGGTGCAGAAAGGTTGTCCGATAAGTTGGGTCATTTAACTCAAAATCAATAATATACAATATTGATTTCAGGATACTGTTTCCTTAACGACTCAATGTCTTTTTTCTTGACCTTTGAGTTGAACGCCTTGATGTGTTTCAACGTTGTTGTGTTCATTATCGGTGAAAGCGTCTTGACAGGCGTGTTGGCTATGTTCAGCTCTTCAAGTTTCTTGCAATTTGTCAAGGCTTTGATGTTCTTGACGCTCGTGTTGGCGATTTTAAGCACCTTAAGTTCAGGCATGTTTTCAACAACACTGATGTCGGTGACCAAGGTGTTTTCTATTGATAATGAAGTTATTGTGGTTATTCCGCCCAAAACTGTGATGTCATCAATTGCGTTTCCGCTGACATCTAAAACTTCAAGCAGTCTCATGTTTGCAAGCGGACTGAGGTCTGTCAGCTGATTGTCTTTGACAACGAGTTTCTTGATGAAATGCAGTCTCGAAACAGGCTCCAAACTCGAAACCATTGTGTTTGAACTCACTTCAATCTCCGTTATGTCAGCGAGTCTATGAAGCTGCTCGGCTGTCGGGTTCGTGTTAATGTTAATATATTCCCTGAAGGTGTTTCTCCACGAGTTGTCGAGCGTGTTCCACCAATTGCGGAGCTGTTCCGTCTGATAGATCACAGTGACTTGCGGCTGTGCGACTTTCAGGTCGAACACGGTCTCTGGTGTTATCTTGCTGTTTTCCGCATAAATCATCGAGAGGTTCGACATGTTTTGCAATGGTGAAAGGTCGGAAATGAGAGTGTTTTCAATGTTGAGTTCCTGGAGGTTTGTAAGGTCGTCAAGTGGCTGCAGACTCTGGATCTTGGTGTTTTTCATCTCAAGATGTTTGATGTTGAGCAATCCGCGAAGTGGCTCAATGTCAATTATTTTAGTGTTGCTCAAAACCAATTTCTCAAGGCTTGTGAGTCTGTTGATTGGTGTTGCGTCTTGTATCGCCGCGTCAACTTCAAGCGATTTTATCTGAATCAGGCTGTGAAGCTCCTCTGGCGTTGGGTTGATGTCGATGCTTGTCTGTTTGGTCAGGGCTGTCTTCCAATAGACAGGGAGATCATCCCACCATTTCCTTAGTGTTTCGGTCTCAAAGATGACCATGACTTTGTTGTTGGCTTTGGAAAACTCCGACGCTTTTTTAGAGTCGATATTTGTGTTGTCGCAATAAATTCTGATGAGTTGTGCGAGGTCTTTCAAAGGCATGATGTCGGCAACTTGTGTGTTGCTGCATTGTATCTCATTGAGTTTGTGCATGTTGCTTAAAGGGGACAAATCTGTGACTTGTGTATAGTCCAGGTTTATGCCTTGAAGATTCTCGAGGTGTGCGATAGGGGAGAGGTCGTGTATGCCTGTGCCGCTCAGATTCAGGTTATGCATGGTCGGCGCGAGATACACGGAATCCAAAGTCATGACTTGTGTCCCCGAGATGTCAAGATGTGTGAGTTGCGTGCAGTAATTCAATGGTCTGATGTCATCGGTTTTCACGCCGGCTAACGAGAGGCTTGTCAGCATGGTGAAGCATTCAACTGTTTCGATGTCTTTAATCGGAATGTTGTCGGCTCTCAAGACGAGCATCTCACTGTTGTATTTGAGGCTTGAAATGTCATCTATTTCTGTGTTGCTGATATTTAAGTTCTTGATTTTGTTAAGATTTCTGATTGGGCTAACATCAAAGATATCTGTGTTTGAGCAGTCGAGACTTGTGATGTTTGACATTTCTTGCAGCGGGTCCAAACTGTGGATGTTGTCATTGTAACTGACATCGATTTCGGTGGTCTTCGACAGTGACGACAGTTTTGAATACACGATGTTCATGTCAGCTGCGATTGTGCGTTCAATCAGCATGTCATCGGCGTAGATGCTTATCACGATTGAGTCTTTGTAGATGTGGCTCAGATTTTTCATTTCGATGGTGTCGAAGAGGAAGTTGTTTTCGCCTAAATACTGTTTCCATGCAAGTGGCATTTTGTTCCACCAATTCCTAAACTCTTCATTTTCATTAGGTTTTGTTGTGTAAATGCTTGCAATTTTAAGTTCTTTCTTGAATTGGTCGAGGTTAATTTCCATGAAACGTTTGCGCCTGTCGTTCACGCTGTCGCCCGAAATGCTGTGCCCGTTCATCGTCCTCATTGTGGTGACGAAGAAATATGTCTCGTTGTTTTCGTTGGTTTTCACGTCAATGTTTTCGACATTCAATGAAAACGTTATGTCTTTGAAAAAGAAGTCGATGTCTTTCAGATATGCCTGAATGTCCTTGTTGATAGCGGTCCTGCGATGCTCATCAAGGTCGTCTTCGATTTGGACCTTGTCATCTTTGAAAATCTTGAGGTAACTTTCGCGGAAAATGATGTCTTTCTCTTGTGTCGTATTCTCCGGATTTCCGATGAAGGAAAATGTGTCTTCAAGATATTTGACCATCATTTTAATCTGGTCTTTGTATTCATTGACATCGTCATTGGCATGGCTGTTTTTCTTTTGTGCCGAAACGTTTACGCACAGAAATGCAGTCATCAAAAAAAACAGGAACTTCTTCATTATTTTGTCTGCTGAATTGAAGGTTGGTAAATTTTCAGTAAAGTTTGTCTTTCTTCTTCATTGATATACATGAGGTTAGATATCAGCCAGCCTGAGTTGTAACCGGCGCGGTTGAACCACGACACTTCAAAATACCAGTTGTCAATCTGCAAGACGTGGAATTTCACGCTTTCCACGTGGTCGAATTTCAGATTACCTTTTTTTATCTCATAGAAAAACAGAGTGAGATAATCCGGACGATAATTTGTAGATGCGTAGTAATCAATGATTTGCGGGTTATTAAAGGCCTTATAGATATTCATGAAGTCGAGTTCATGGCTCATCGGATGAAGGAAGTGTTTTTCTTTTTCCGCGAGTTCGCCTTGCGGGAAATATTGTTGGAACTCGTTGAAGAACACGTTGGAAATCACCCATTTGGAGCCGAGACCTTCTTTTTCTATCGCCATTATCAAGCTGACATCAACGGTATTTCCTTTCCAGATGAATTTGGCAGAAACTTCCGAGAACCATTTTCCGCCGAGGAATTGAAAGAACTGGCTGTTGTTTTTGGTGAGGTCATCGACGAAAAAGTCGCGGAGACTGCCTGCCGTTCTTGGGTTTTCCATGTCGAACAACAACGGCAGGACGGTCTTGCGCTTGTCAGCATTGTGGTAATCGGGATTGTTCGGGTTGATCTTAGTGCCATATTGATCCTCTTCATAGTTGAACCGACTGATGAACTGACTCATCTGCTTCGTCATCGTGTAAAGCTCAGTCTCATCCATTTGGAAGTCGCCAAGACTGCCTGCGATAAATTGAGCATCAATACGATACGCTGACGCAAGGATTAATAAAACCCCGAAAAACCTCGATAACACCTTCATTATTTCAAAGCTGTTTCTTTAACTCTCATATCGCCGAGCAACACATCCCAGAAGCCGATGAGACGGCCGCCGATCTGTGTCTCTTTGCGTTTCACATAGACTGTGATGTCTTTCTTTGTCGTGTCCTGATAAACAAGCCTGCCTTCCGCGTCGTAGCCTTTGAAAGTCTGGAACACTGTGATTACACCGACGTAAGTTCCGTCTGGCTGACGTTGTAAATCAGACACATACTGTATCTTGTACCAGTCAATCTCAACGCGGTCGTAGTTGAGACGCATGAGTCTCTCAAGGTACTGACGCACCTTGTAATATTCAATCTTTGTCTTTGCAAGTGATGAGACACCGATTTCGGCGTCTGGCGCGAACAGCTCTTCAGCACGGTCGATGACTCTGTTGGCTTCGCTCCACGGTGTGTCTTTCGATCCTACGATTTTCACGTATTTCGACAGGTCGCGGACTTTTTCGAGCGCGAGACTGTCAATGTCGTGTTTGCGCTCAGGGCTTAATTCCGGTTCTTGTGCGAATGACTGGTAACCTGTCAATGCGAAAAATGCAAATGCTAATGCAAATAATATCTTTTTCATGTCTTTATTTCTTAATGATTAATTCTAATTCAGTGATTTTGCCGTTTTCCATCTTGATGTTGTTGACTTTGGCACCAGCTTTTTTCTGGTCCTTCACGTAGTTGAGGTATTGCTCGGCTGTCGTCGGACGGTCGTAGTCGCCGTATTTGTTGATGAGGATGAGGACCGGAACGTCAGGTGAACTGAAAAGCCCGAGGGCTTCCCTGATCAAGCTGTTGGCTGCGTTGATGTCGCGTGCTCCGGCGATTCTGTTGAGGTATTCGTCAATGTTTGTTTTCGGCTTGTTCATCTCTTCCATCTCCCTGAGTCTTCTCTCTTCAGCGATGCGCTGCTCTTCGGCGATGCGTGCCATCTCTTCCTTGCATGCTGTGACAGCCGCCTGTGCCCTGTCTATCATTTCCACAACTTCTGGATTTTTTTTCGAGAAATCTACTTCCTTGATCTGGTCAAGGCGTGCCTGTTGCTCGTCACAACTCCATTCGGTCGTGCCATCAATGATAGCTGTGAGGTCTGACTTGGCTTGTTCAACTCTTGCTTTGTACTCTTTTTTTGTCATTTTTCCTGATGATTTACAACTTGTTACGCCAACAAGAGTCACGAGCGTAACCATTGCAATAACCAGAATGTTCTTAATGGTTTTTTTCATTTTCGATAAAAATTTAACGTTATAAATCTTGCATTTTCATTATCAATAAACAAACTTGCAAAAATAATGTTTTTTTGTGGTTAAAAACGTAAATAATTCAAGAATATTTTGCATTTTTGAAGCCGAAATGAAACATTACAACATACCGATATTTCTGCCCGAACTCGCATGCCCTTACAGATGCGTCTATTGCAACCAATTTAGCATCACTGGTAAACAACATCTTCTTGATATTCAAGATGTTAAAAGAATAATCGAAAAGCATCTTTCAACATTTCCATCTGGAGAAAAGTTCGTGGAAGTCGCTTTTTTCGGCGGAAATTTCACCGGACTGCCCGTAAAAATGCAGGACGACTTCCTGAAAATCGTGCAGCCATACCTCGAAAATGGCCTCGTTGACGGCGTCAGATGCAGCACCCGACCTGACTATATCGATGAAAAACGGGTCAGAATCCTGAAAAACTTCGGGATGAGAAACATCGAACTCGGCGCACAGACGACAAACGATGAGATTTTGTCGAAATGTGGCCGCGGACATACTTTCAAAGATATTGAAATCGCTTCGCAAATAATTAACAATGAAGGAATTACGCTCGGACTTCAAATGATGCTCGGACTGCCTTTCGACACTTTTGAAAATGATATGCAGACGGCTCGTGATATTGTCCGACTTGGTGCTGCGGAAACCCGCATTTATCCTTGCATCGTGGTGAAAGACACGGAGTTGGAACGTCTTTATCGTAATGGTGAATACGTTCCGCTTTCGCTTGACGAGGCCGCCAGTCAAAGTGCGAAAATTTATGAGTTCTTTGAAAATAATGGCGTGAAAGTCTTGCGAGTCGGGCTTCATGCTTCCGAAGACCTTGATAATCAGGCGTATGTCGCAGGACCGTATCATAAAAATTTTGCCGATATGGTCTTCTCGAAAATTTGGAGATACAAGATAAAGGTTGCAATCGAAAATGTCGAAAAATCACAGTGTTTTCATTCAGATGACTTGACGGTCAGGAAAACAGGCGAATCGTCTGTCATGATCGAGGTCACTGAAAATCACTTGAATCATGCTGTCGGTTACAAGGCCGAAAATAAAAAAATGCTTGAATCATGCTATAAATCAGTGATTTACAAAACTCTTAAAACTCCATTTCCGTCGGCGCAGACTACGATAATCGCAAGTGCGACAATGCCCGCCGAGGCGCGAGAAAAACTTGAAACTCTCGGAAATGTGGTCTGGCTCGAACCTTCGGACTTGGCCTATCCGTCAATCTCATCGCACCCCGATATCTTCTTTTTCTGTGATAATGAAATAGACTGTAAATCAATTGTTTGCGCTCCAAATACGCCAACTACATGGCTTGAAAAAATAAAATGTCCTGTCATCAAGGGTGATAAGCCTGTCGGCGTCAAATATCCTGAAACTGTTCATTATAACGCCGTCGGAATTGACAATATTCTGATTCATAATCTACAATTTTCTGATGAAAAATTGTGGAAGAAATCTTTGCAAATAAATGTAAATCAAGGATATACGCGTTGCAATCTTTTGGCGTTAAATACAAAAAATTATATCACTTCCGACTTGGGAATAAAAAAGGTGCTTGAAAAGCACGGTTTCGATGTCTTTTACGTTGATCCTCAACAGATTGTATTGCCGGGACAAAAATACGGTTTCTTTCCCGGCTGCTGCGGACTTTCCGGCGATACTGTCGTAGTCTGCGGCTCGCTGAATCATCTGAAGGAATGCAAGGAACTGAAGAAGTTTATCAGACGTAATAAAATGAAAATCATTGAATTATATAACGGTGAACTTGTCGATGTCGGAAGCATTTTCTTCATCAAATGATTTCAAAAAACTTGTGTAACTCGTGTTAAAAACTTGTGTAATTTTGCGCCCATGAAAAAAATCGAGCTTTTATCTCCTGCAAAAAACCTTGAAGTCGGAGTCGCGGCGATCAATCACGGTGCTGATGCTGTCTATATCGGCGGCCCTGATTTCGGTGCCCGCGAGAAAGTTGGCAACAGCATCGAAGACATCGAAAAACTTTGCCGTCATGCCGCCATTTTCGACGCGAAAGTTTATGTCACACTCAATACTTTGTTGTATGACAATGAGTTAGAACAGGCACGCAAGATGGCATGGGACTGCTGGAACGCCGGCGTTGACGCGCTCATCGTGCAGGACATGGCACTTCTTCAGATGACCGACATGCCGCCGGTTGCGTTTCACGCCTCGACGCAGTGTCATAACATTTCCGCCGAAAAAGTGAAGTTCCTCGAAGATGTCGGTTTTTCGCAGGTTGTGCTTGCAAGAGAATTGAGTATCAATGAAATAAAATACATTCGCTCAAAGACGACGGTGTCTTTGGAGTTCTTTGTTCACGGTGCGTTGTGCGTCAGTTACAGCGGTCAGTGCTATCTGAGCCACGTCATCGGACATCGGTCGGCAAACCGCGGGGCTTGTGCGCAACCGTGCCGGCTCGCCTGGAATCTCGAAGATGAAGACGGACATACATTAATTAATAACAGGCACCTGCTTTCACTTCGCGACCTTAACAATTCCGGAAATATTGAAGAGCTCATTGATGCCGGAATCACTTCATTTAAAATCGAAGGTCGCCTGAAAGACGCTGATTATGTGAAGAATACGACGGCTTTTTATCGTCGTGAAATAGATAGTATTATTGAAAGACGCTCCGATCTGGAACGTTCTTCGCGCGGCATCTCGACTCCGGCTTTCGAGCCGAATCTTGAGAAATCGTTCAATCGTGGCTTCACCGATTATTTCGTCCACGGCCGTCAGAAAGACATCGACGCGCCTTTCACTCCGAAATCAATGGGTGAATGCGTCGGGACGATAGAGCGAATCAATGGCAATAAGTTGATTGTCAACAGTGATGTTGAGTTTCACAACGGCGACGGTCTCTGTTTTCTTGACAAAAGTAACGAACTCCAGGGTTTCAACGTGAACGGCGTTGAAGCCGCGCCTCAGTCATTCAGAAGAAAAGATAACAATCTGTTGGTCACTCCGTCGCGTCTGTTCAAGTCAATTCAGCCGCACGTCAGGCTTTTCCGAAATTTTGACATCATCTGGCAGAAAGCTGTCGAAAACTCAACCGGACAACGTAAGGACAAAATCAGTTTGCGGCTCGCCGAAAAAGAAGATGGAATAGAGTTGTTTGTCGCACATCAATATCTTGAAAATCAGGAAGTAAGCGTGTCTTTACCATTGGTGTTGTCGCAGGCCAACAATCCTGAAAAGGCCATGGACACAATCCGGACAAAGCTCTCGCAGTGGGGCGACACGAAGTTCGTTGTCGAGAATATTGAAGTTGATTTCAGCCGGCCGTATTTCATTCCGGCATCGGCGCTCGGCGAGTTGAAACGACAGCTTGTGGTGAAACTCGAAGACGCTTTGGTTGAAGAACACCGGCGGAACAGAGAGGTCAGACAAGCTCCTAAAAATGAAATTTCATATCCGGAAGAATCGCTCACATATTTCGGCAATGTGATAAACTCCGAATCGCGGCAGTTCTATGAAAATCATGGCGTTGTGGAGATTTCCGACGGCTTGGAGAAGATGATTCCGGATGGCGATGTCGTGGTTATGACGACCAAACATTGCATCCGTTACGCCAACGGGATGTGTTCTAAGGAAACCGGGAAACCGGCTTCACCTTTATATATCAGCAATGACAGAGGTCGTTTCCGCCTTGACTTTGACTGCAGGAATTGCAGGATGAAGGTGGTTTGTGAAAACTCAAAAAGTTCTAACAATCAATAAAAAGGTCATCTAATGTCACGTCGTTTTGTATCGCTGATGAATAGGCGTTGGTTTTGAGACCGTATGTCGTCACCATGGTGAGATGGAGTGCCTTCTTCGTCTTGGTTTTCATACGGAAAAGTTCCATTCTGTCTATCATTTCATCGCTGTATTTTTTCGTGATTGTATATTCATTGATTGAATATTTCATTTCGCACAGGTTGATGACTTGGTCGCGGCGGTCAATGACGAGGTCAATCTGGCCGCCATCGTATTCATCGCTTTTAGGGCAATACCATGAAAACGTGTCGGTGAGTACGCCGCTGATTCCTAACTTGTTCTTAATCTGTGAGATATGATGCAGGCAGAGTTGTTCAAAAGCATATCCACTCCACACTCGGCGTTCCGGCGAGTCAACCATATTGGTCCAAAGATGCTCGTCATTGTGTTTGCCATCGGCAATGAATTTGTGGTGGAACAATGTGAAAAAGTCCGTAAGTTGAAAAATAGCGTCTCTTTCCTTTTTCTCAAAAGGCGTGTATTTTCTGACGAAATCACAATCGCAAAGATCGTTTAGGACTTTTGTCAAAGAGCCACCATCATTGATATTCAACGACTTAATAATTTCACCACGAGTCAGGCCGTTCGATTTTGTTTCGAGTAATCCGATTATTTTTTCATACAATGTGGAATCTTTGAAGAGCGAACGGAAGAGAAATTTGTATTCGTCTTTTAATTCTGCGTTTTCTGAAAACATTATGTCATCGATGTTTTGCGGAAGGCTGCGTCCTTTTTGCAACATTTTCAAATAATAAGGCACGCCTCCGAAAATCATGTACGCCTCAGAAATCTGATAGCGGTTCCAGGTAATTCCTCTTGATTTTAAATAAGTTTCGGTTTCATAAAGATTGAACATCGATAGTTTTATTTTTCTTGTGACGCGGTTGTAAAGTCCGCTTTTGCTGCCGAAAATGTTGGAGATCATCCATGTCGTTGCCGAACCACAGATAATCAATTTAATATTTGGACGTGCTGATGCGTAACTGTTCCAGAATAGTTCAAAAGCTTTCAGAAACCTTGAACGGGCAGTGTCGAACCAAGGCAATTCATCAAGGAATATTATGATTTTCTCTTTGTCAAGTGTTGATATATAATGTTTTAGTTGGTCGAATGCGTCAAACCAATTGTCAACAGTAGGGTATGGGGTTTTAGAATAATCGCAAAGGTGCTTATGGAAAACAGCAAGCTGTTCTTTTTTTGTCCCTTCGTAAATTCCCGTGGCATAAAAATCAAAATTGTCATTGCAATAGTTCCTTACGAGAAATGTCTTGCCTACCCTGCGGCGACCATATACCGCAATCAATTCAGCTTCATGCGATTCGAGGCAATTTTTCAGTGTTTCCTGCTCTTTTTTTCTTCCGAAAATGTTTTCCATCGTGGATTATTTTTTGCTGCAAATATACAAAAAAATATACTTACCGCCATGTTTCAAGAAAAAATATTCGCGCTAACTATGTTTTTAAAACCACTTACCGCCATGTTTCAAGAAAAAATATTCGCGCTAACTATGTTTTCAAAAACACTTACCGCCATGTTTCAAGAAAAAGTACTCGCGCTAACTAATTAATTATTTTTTCCCCGCACTTCATAAAATTGTGTATTTTTGCACCTTATAATTAATAGAAACAAAATTTTTGGATTATATGTTCAGAACTAACACTTGCGGTGAACTTCGCATGGCAAACGTGGGCCAGGAAGTCACTTTGAGCGGATGGGTGCAGCGCGTGCGCGACAAGGGCGCATTAGTCTGGATTGACCTCCGCGACCGTTACGGAATAACACAACTCTTTCTGCAAGAAGGAGTTACATCAGCTGAAACTTTAAAGACCGCCCGCGAAATCGGACGCGAATACGTCGTCCAGGCGAAAGGCACCGTGGTTGAACGCGAGTCGAAGAACCCGAAGAACCCGACAGGCGACATCGAGATAAAAGTTGAAAGCCTCAACATCCTCACAACCTCCAAGGTGCCGCCTTTCACCATTGAAGACCAGTCGGACGGCGGCGACGACATCAGAATGAAATACCGTTACCTCGACCTCCGCCGCAACCCCGTCAAGAATAACATCATCCTCCGCCACAATATGGCTCAGGAGGTGCGTAAATATCTGTCGGGCAACGACTTTCTCGAAATAGAGACGCCTTGTCTCATCAAGTCAACACCTGAAGGCGCACGCGACTTTGTCGTCCCGTCGAGGATGAACCCGGGCGAGTTCTACGCCCTCCCGCAGTCACCGCAGCAGTTCAAGCAGCTGCTCATGGTCTCCGGCTTCGACCGTTACTTCCAGATCGTGCGCTGCTTCCGCGATGAGGACCTCCGCGCCGACCGCCAGCCCGAGTTCACGCAGATCGACTGCGAGATGTCGTTCGTCGAGCAGGAAGACGTCATCAACATGTTCGAGGGCCTCGCGAAGCATCTCTTCAAGACCATCAAAGGCATCGAGTTCGGAGACTTCCCGCGCATGACATGGCACGACGCGATGAAATATTACGGCAGCGACAAGCCGGACATTCGTTTCGGAATGAAGTTCGTCGAACTCAACGACGTCGCCAAAGGCCACGGATTCCCGGTGTTCGACGAGGCGGAACTCGTCGTCGCCATCAACGCCGAGGGCTGCGCCAACTACACGCGCAAGCAGACCGACGCTTTGACAGACTTCGTGAAACGTCCGCAGGTCGGGGCGAAAGGCCTTGTCTATGTGAAATACAACGAGGACGGCTCAGTCAAGTCGTCTGTAGATAAATTTTATACACCTGAAATCTTGAAGACGTGGCTTGACAAGTGCGGCGCGAAACCGGGCGACATGCTTCTCGTCATGAGCGGCAAGACGATGCCGGTGAGGGTGCAGATGAACGCGCTCCGTCTTGAGATGGGCAACCAGCTCGGACTCCGCGACCCGTACAACTACAAACCGTTGTGGGTCATCGACTTCCCGCTTCTCGAATGGGACGAGGAGACGCAGCGTTTCTATGCGATGCACCATCCGTTCACGGCGCCGAAGCCGGAAGACGAATACCTTCTCGAACAGCCGGAACGCTGGGGCGACATCCGCGCCAACGCATACGACATCGTCTTGAACGGCGTCGAGGTCGGCGGCGGCTCGGTGCGTATCCACGACAAGAACCTCCAGAAGAAGATGTTCCACACCCTCGGTTTCACCGACGAGAAGGCACAGGAACAGTTCGGCTTCCTGATGAACGCCTTTGAATATGGCGCACCGCCTCACGCAGGCCTCGCCTTCGGATTCGACCGTCTCTGCTCGCTCTTCGGCGGCCAGGACAGCATCCGCGACTTCATCGCATTCCCGAAGAATAACCAGGGCCGCGATGTCATGGCGGAGTCGCCGTCACAGATTGCTCAAGAGCAGCTTGACGAATTGCAGATTAAGGTGGATGTGAAATAATTGACTGATATGTATAGACGTGGCACGCTGCGTCTATACTTTACAAACAGAAACAGCTCTTGCGACAAACAGAAATTGTTTTTATTTTTGCACCTGAAAACAACAATAGATATGCTTAAAGACAGAGTTCCTTATTGGATCGACCTTGCCGATTATGACATAGAGACTGCTGAAACCTTATACAACGGTGGACGCTGGCTCTATGTCGCTTTCATGTGCCACCAAGCCATTGAGAAAACCTTGAAGGCGTATTGGTGTGATACACTGCATACCGACCCTCCTTTTATCCACAATTTGATTCGGCTTGTGGAAGGTACTGGACTTGAAAAGGAAATGACAGAAGCACAATTGGATACGATTGAAACCCTTGTACCAATGAACATACAAGCCCGCTATCCGGAGTACAAGGAACAGCTGGCACAAATGCTGTCAAAAGAAAGATGCAGAATAATTATTGATGAAACCAAACAATTGCAGCAATGGATAAAGAACAAGTTATCGGACTCGTCAAAAGATACAAGCAAATCATAACTCCTCGTTTTGATGGAAATTTCAAAGTGTATCTGTTTGGTTCCTACAGCAAGGGCTGTGCCCGGCCGGAAAGTGACATTGATGTGGCTGTCATTGTGCCGTCTTTCGGTGATAATTGGTGGGTGTGGACGAGAGGTCTTTGGCATGATGTCCGCCAAGTGAGTTCATTGATTGAGCCTGTCTTGATGGAGGAAAACAGCCATTCCCCGCTTTATGATGATGTTATGCGGACAGGAATGTTGGTGTGATTTTATCTGTAAAAGCTCGTTCTTCTCAAAAATCCTAAAATGCAGTCTTGAAAGTTGATATAAACTAACTTTAATTTTATTTACATTTAATATGAAATACATTTTTAAAGCGTCGCAAACCATCTTCAAAATCATTGAGATTGAAGCTGATAATGATGAAGAAGCTGATGAGAAAGCTCAACAAATGTTGGAAGAAGGTGAAATCCATTTTGATGACGAACCTTGGCTGGAAATGGAAACTAATATTAAACGTATCTAAAATAAACAATTCCATAAATAAAATAGCATTTAAACAATGAAACGCTTATTAGTATTAACCGGTGGCGGCGACTGCCCGGGCTTGAACGCCGTGATCCGCGCCATCGTGAAGAGGGCCTCGCAGGAAAAAGACTGGGAAGTGCTCGGAAGCATCCAGGCCTTCAACGGCGTGCTGTGGACCCCACAGGAGATTGTGAAACTGACGCCGGAAGCCGTGCGCGGCATCCATTTCCGCGGCGGCACGATAATCGAGACGACAAACAAAGGCGGCCCGTTCTCATGGCCGGTGAAGAGAAACGACGGCACGTGGGAGACCGTTGACCGCTCCGATGAGATGATACAGCGGCTCGAATACATGGGCGTTGACTGCGTCATCAACATTGGCGGCGACGGCTCGCAGCGCATCTCGCAGAAACTCTTCGAGAAAGGCCTGAACATCATCGGCGTGCCGAAGACCATCGACAACGACCTCTCGATGACCGACTGCACCTTCGGCTTCCAGACCGCCGTCCAGATTGCGACGGAGGCCGTCGATAAGCTCGTGACGACTTCGGCGAGTCACAACCGCGTGTTCGTGCTTGAAGTCATGGGCCGCGATGCCGGCTGGCTTACAGGAACAGCAGTTTTCGGTGGAGCGCAGGTGGCACTCGTTCCTGAAATCGAAATGACCAAAGAGCGCAAGGACTTCTTCTTCGAACACGTCAAGGAACAATTCATGCGCTCTAAAAAGCGTAGTCTGGTCATTGCCGTTTCGGAAGGTGTTCGTTGGTGGAGTGAAGAGAAACAATGTCTTGATATGGTTTACGCCAGTCCAGACCTTGACGAATATGGACATCCACGTTTTGGTGGCATCAGCGGCGTCATTGCTTCTGAAATTTCCAAGAAATTAGGTATTGAAGCGCGCGGGCAGATATCGGGCTATATTCCACGTTCTGGAAAATGCTACGAGTACGACCGTCGCTTGACCTCTACCCTCGCCGACAAGGTTGTTGACCTTTTGCTCCGCGAAGACTATGGCAAAATGCCCGTTATGCGCGACATTGTGCCATACAGCGAACTGGAGGAATTCCACACCGATGCCATCGACATGGGCAACATCGGCAACTTCCCACTACCATCTAACTATTACAACCCCAACGAGTTCATGTTCACCGAACAATACGTTGATTTCTTGACCAACATCATCGGTGCACCCTACCGCATGGAATTCACCCATGAATTTCCCATCGTCATCCCTCAGGAATAATAAATGAATCACATGAAACGCATTGTTTTGTCAGTATTGCTTCTTTGCGCATGCATTGTCATGCAAGCACAGAATTACGTTTCTGTCAAAGAAGCCAAAACTGCAGCAGTTCATTTTCTGCAACAGCGCGTTGGCAATGTGACATGTTCTGAAAAAACAGTACTTGCCGTTCATGAAAACAAAGTGGGGAATAGGACACTCGTCTACGAAGTGATGTTCGACAACAACATGTCGGTTTTACTGACTGGGTTTAAAAGTTGCAAGGCGGTTATTGGTTACCGCAACCGAACAGGTGGTGTTTCTGTACTGAACCA
>CALBNV010000038.1 GCA_937896895.1 uncultured Bacteroidales bacterium
CCGGCTTCTTCGCCTCGATACCTTACAACGCCAACTACCAGGAACGCGCGTGGAGTTACGAGAGCCACTATCATTACACCTTATACTTGATATTCAGACTTTTATCCTGCTACACGACTTTGACTGAAAAAGAAAACTCGCGTGGAAGGGCCGACATCATTGTCGAGACAAACGACTACGTCTATATCTTCGAGTTCAAACTCGACGGCACGGCGGCAGAAGCGTTGAAACAAATCGAAGACAAAGGCTACGCCGAGTCTTACGCGGCGGACAGCAGGAAACTGTTCAAAATCGGAGTCGGGTTTTCGAGCGAAAAGAAGAACATCGACGAGTGGAGCGTGGTTTGAGTTTGGAGAGTTGAGAGTGGAGAGTGGAGTTTTTTTAGTGTGAAGTTTGAAGCTTGGAGAGTGGAGTTTTTTTAGTGTGAAGTTTGAAGTTTGAAGAGTGGAGTTGGCTGGCGCAAGAAAAAAACTCCACTCTTAACTCTCCAAACTAAAAACTAAAGACAAAAGACTTTATGAACTTTACGAACTTTTCACTATCTTTGCGGTCTGAAATTTCAAACAGACAATCGTGATGAAAACAGCCATTTTCGCCGGATCGTTCGACCCCATAACGCGCGGTCACGAGAATATCGTCCTCAAGGCACTCCCGCTTTTTGACGAGATAATCATCTCCATCGGCGTGAATATAAACAAGAAGTATGAGTTCTCCCTCGAAGACAGAATCCGCTGGATAAAAAACACCTTCGCGAATTATGATAAAGTCAAAGTGGTTAATTACGAAGGTCTTACAGTTGATTTCTGTAAGAAAATGAACGCAAGATACATCATACGCGGCATAAGGAACACCAACGACTTCGACTACGAGAACCTCATCGCCGAGACCAACAAACAACTTGCGCCGGAGATAGAGACAGTGTTCTTCGTGCCCGACCTCAACATGCGGTGCATCTCTTCGACACTCGTGCGCGACATTATGAAAAACGGCGGCGACGTGTCGATGTTCGTGCCGGAAAAAGCGAGGTTTTATGAAAGAGTAAAGTTAAAAGAGTGGAAATGAGAGTTAAGAGAGTCTTTTGCGCCTTGTTGCTGCTGATGCCGCTGATGCCGCTGATGCTGCCGGCGCAGGGTGTTTCAATAGCCGGTAAGACAAATATTCCTAATTCATTGGTGCGGCTGCTGACATACGACGACATGTTCACACTTGAACGGACAACCGCCGCCGAGACTTACTCCGATGCCTGCGGCAACTTTACGTTAAACGCTGATATTAAAGATATTACGCCTGCACAGATTGCCGTCAACCTCGACCGAGTCGATGTGGTGCTGACACCTTTCGGCAACTATGACCTTGATGTCTTTGTGCCAGAGAAAAAACACGATGCTTCGTTTTTTGAACAGGAGAAACCGTCACTGAAAATCAATTCCGCCGAAGACAACGGCCTGATGAGACAACTCATTGCAACTGAGTCGTTTATAAATGATTTCGTCTATGAGAATATGGACGTGATATATCGCGGCAGAAAGGCTTATCTTATTGATACTCTGCAAAATAGAATAAACAAGACCATGGGGAAGGACATCAACGGATATGTCGGTGACTATGTGAGGTATAAGTTGGCTTCCGTGAGGATGGCGGTCGTTTTAGGAGGAGCGAAGAAAATTATTTCGCAATATTTTGACAACCAGCCTGTTCTGTATTCGCAGAGCGCCTACATGGAGCTTTTCAACGAGGCTTTCGAGGGCTATTTCAAAAGCCGCGAGTTCAACAGTCAGGAATTTGCGGAAGCGCTGTTTTCGGGCTACGGGAAATTCTCGGATTATCTGAAAAAGAATGACTTCATGGCGAGGAATCCCCAGCTCGCCGAACTTGTCATCATGAAATATCTTTGCGAGATTTATTATGAAAACCAAGAACGGAGAACCATCGCGACGGAATATCTGAATGCGATAAGCAAATCGTCTAAATATTTGAAAAACAAGCTGGTGGCATCAGATGTTCTGGCAAGGCTCCAGCGGCTGTCGTATGACACCGAGGCACCTTCGTTCTCACTGAAAAATGAAGATGGTAAGATTGTCAAACTGTCTGATTATCAGGGTAAAATGGTGCTCCTCCAGTTTGTTGACAGAGTTTCCGACATGACAAGCCGTCAGTTTGAGGCTCTGAACGTGCTGCAACATCAGTGGGGCGACACAGTGGCAGTCGTGACAATTGCGACAAAGGAGTCGTTCGACGATTTCGAGGAGCTGTTCTACGACAAATGGTATGAATGGCAGTTGCTCAATCTCGGCGATGATATGCTGCTTTTGGAGAAATATAATGTCGTGACAAGTCCTGAATACGTGATAATCAATAAGAAAGGTCGCATCGGGATGGCACCGGCACCAACGCCCGACCATTATTTGGACTATCATGTCAGACGGATTTCAAGATACAATTGATTTTCGGAAAAAATCCACTTATATATAAAAAAAATAAGTATCTTTGCGCAACTTTTGGAAACGGAAGTTGTTTTTTTGTAATCGTTTATTAATACTGAAAAATATGGGTTTTTTATCAAAGATTTTTGGAAACAAATCGACACGCGACAATAAGGCATTGCAGCCGCTGCTTCAGAAAACGCTCGAAGCATACGAGAGAATCAAAGACTTAGACATCGACAGCCTGCGTCATAAGACGGTCGAGTTCAAGGAATATATTCAGAATCATATAGCAGGCGAACAGGCCAAGATTGACGAGCTGAAAGCGAAGGTCGAGAACAACGCCGACATGGATCTGGAGGACAAGAACCAGATTTACGAACAGGTCGATAAGCTTGAGAAACAGGTTCTTGAGAAGATAGAGGAAGCCTTGAACGAGGTCATGCCTGAGGCGTTCGCGGTGATGAAAGAGACGGCGAAACGCTTCAAGGACAACGAGGTGGTCGAAGCCACGGCCACCGACCTCGACCGCGAGCTTGCCGCGAAATGCGAGCACATCAACATTGATGGCGATCGCGTCTTCTACAACAACAGCTGGATGGCGGGCGGCAATATGGTGAAATGGGACATGGTGCATTACAATGTGCAGATCATCGGCGGCATAGTGCTGCATCAGGGCAAGATAGCGGAGATGGCCACCGGTGAGGGCAAGACTCTCGTCGCCACGCTGCCGGTCTATCTCAACGCCCTGGCCGGACGCGGCGTGCATGTCGTCACCGTCAACGATTACCTCGCCAAACGTGACTCCGAATGGATGGGGACGATATACAACTTCCTCGGCCTCACCGTTGACTGCATCGACAGGCATCAGCCCAACTCGGCGGAGAGACGCGCGGCATACAACGCCGACATCACCTACGGCACCAACAACGAGTTCGGCTTCGACTACCTGCGTGACAACATGACGGGCAACCCGGAGGAGCTCGTGCAGCGCAAACATCACTACGCCATCGTCGATGAGGTTGACTCCGTGCTGATCGACGACGCACGCACCCCTCTGATCATCAGCGGCCCCACGCCGCGCGGCGACGACCAGGAGTTCAACGAGCTGAAACCCGACGTCGTGAACCTCTACGAAGCCCAAAGACGTCTCGTCACCTCATGTCTCGCCGAAGCGAAGAAGATCCTGACAAACCCCGCCGCGACGGAAGAAGAGAAGTCGCGCGGTGCCGACCAGCTCTTCAGAGCGTATCACGGCCTCCCGAAGAACACGGCCCTCATCAAGTTCCTCTCCGAAGAGGGAATGAAGTCGCTGCTGCTCAAGACCGAGGGCTTCTACATGCAGGAACAGAACAAGAACATGCACATCATCGACGACGAGCTGTATTTCGTCATCGACGAGAAACTCAATACCGTCGTCCTCACCGACAAAGGCACCGAGCAACTTTCGAAGGCTTATAACGACTCGACATTCTTCGTCATCCCTGATGTCGGCTCGGAGATAGCAGACCTCGAGAAGTCAGACCTCGCCGCTGACGAGAAGATACTGAAGAAGTCGGAGATCATGCGTAACTTCACCGTGAAGTCGGAGCGTCTGCACACCGTGCAGCAGCTCTTGAAGGCATACACGCTGTTTGAGAAAGACGTCGATTATGTCGTCATTGACAACAAGGTGAAGATTGTTGACGAGCAGACGGGCCGTATCATGGAGGGCCGCCGCTGGTCGGACGGGCTGCACCAGGCCGTCGAGGCGAAGGAGAACGTCGATGTCGAGGCCGCGACACAGACCTACGCCACCATCACCTTGCAGAATTACTTCAGGATGTACCACAAGCTCGCGGGCATGACAGGCACCGCTGAGACGGAGGCGGGTGAGTTCTGGGACATCTACAAACTTGACGTCGTTGTCATCCCGACGAACAAGCCGATAGCGCGTGACGACAGGGATGACTTGATATACAAGACGAAGCGTGAGAAATACAACGCGGTCATCGAGCAGATTGACGAGCTTGTCAAGGAGAAGCGTCCGGTTCTTGTCGGCACGACTTCGGTCGAGATCTCGGAGTTGTTGAGCAGGATGCTGACACGTAAGAACATCAAGCATAACGTGCTGAATGCCAAGCTGCACTTCAAGGAGGCTCAGATAGTGAAGGACGCCGGTGTTGCCGGAACGGTCACCATCGCCACCAACATGGCAGGCCGTGGCACCGACATCAAGCTGGGGCCGGGTGTCAAGGACGCGGGCGGTCTCGCCATCATCGGCACCGAACGTCACGAGTCGCGCCGTGTTGACCGTCAGCTGAGAGGCCGCGCCGGACGTCAGGGCGACCCGGGCAGCTCACAGTTCTTCGTGTCATTGGAAGACGACCTCATGCGTATGTTCGGATCCGAACGCATCGCCCCGATAATGGACCGTCTCGGTCTTCAGGAAGGTGAAGTCATCCAGAATTCGATGATAACGAAACAGATTGAGAAGGCGCAGAAGAAAGTCGAGGAGAACCACTTCGGCGTCCGTAAGCACCTGCTCGAATACGACGATGTCATGAACTCGCAGCGTGAGGCCATCTATGAGAAACGCCGCCACGCATTGTTCGGAGAGAGATTGCAAATCGACATCAACAACATGATGTACGACCTCGGCGAGTCGCTGGTCGAGAGACATATAGAAGACGGTGACTTCGAGTCGTTCAAGATGGATCTGTTCTCAAATCTCGGCATCGAGTCTCCGTTTGACGAAGAGAAGTTCAAGCACGGCAAGCTTGATGACCTCGCAGAGATGGTCTTTGAGAGTGCCGTTGATTCATACAACAAGAAGACGCAGCTTGTGGGCGAGAAGACACTCCCGCTCATCAAACAGATCTATGAGACGCAGCCTGGCTACAAGAACATCCTCATCCCGTTCACCGACGGCAAGAAAGGCATGAACGTGGTGGTGAACATCGAGAAGGCAGTGCAGAACGGCGCGCGCGAGATCTCGCTCTCGCTCGAAAAAGGCATCACCCTCGGGATGATTGACGACGCGTGGAAGGAGCATCTCCGTGAACTCGACGACCTCAAGCAGTCGGTGCAGAACGCCACCTACGAGCAGAAAGACCCGCTGGTGATCTTCAAGCTTGAGTCGTTCAACCTGTTCAAGGAGATGGTCATGAAGATAAACAGCGAGGTCATCTCGTTCCTGATGAAGTCGGACCTCCCGCAGCAGGATCCGAGCAAGGTGCGCGAGCATCGCGCCAAGCCTGTTGACAGGAGCAAGCTCAGGGAGCAGCGCAACGACCTTCTCTCGCAGGCGCACAGCAACACGCAGGAGAACCAGGTCACGCAGCCGATACGCGTGGAGAAGAAAGTCGGGAGAAACGACCCGTGTCCGTGCGGCAGCGGCAAGAAATACAAGAACTGCCACGGACGCGAGGAGTGATTTTGGTTAAAAGTTAAAAGAGTAAAGTTAAAAGAGTGAAAGAAGGAAATAATTGATTATGGGGAAATTGAGGCTGACAGTTGCCATTCTTGCCGGCATATTCCTGTGTCAGGGTGCGGCGGCGCAAGAGGTTTACGAAGTGGCGAGGAATGCCGGTGATACCGTGTTGCACCGTCCGAAGGTGGGGGTGGTGATGAGCGGTGGCGGGGCGAAAGGCTTCGCTCACATCAGGGCGCTGAAGGCCATAGAAGAGGCCGGCATCCCGATTGACTATATCGCGGGCACCAGCATGGGATCCATCATCGGTGGCCTCTACGCCGTCGGCTATGACCCCGACATGATGGAGGAACTCACGACGCAGCAGGACTGGGGGCTGATTATCATGGACAAGGTCCCGCGCAAGTATATGTCGCTCGACAACCGCTTCAACAAACGCAACTATTTGCTGAAGCTCCCTGTTGTGGACGGCAAGGTCAAGTTAAGAAACTCCATCGTGGATGGTGTGTATGTCAATATGCTTCTGACCCGGCTGACGCTCCCTGCCTACAAACACCGTGACTTCAACAAGCTGTCCGTCCCGTTTTTCTGCGTCGCGACTGACATGACAACTGCCGACCCCGTCATCTGGGAGAGTGGCTCCATTGCCCGCGCAATACGCTCAAGCATGTCGATACCGTTCCTCTTCGCACCTATTGAAAACGGCGACCGGCTGCTGTGTGACGGCGGACTGCTCAACAACTTCCCGGTCAGGCTGATGCGCGAGAAAGGCGCTGACATCGTCATCGGCATCGACCTTGAGATGGACTATATCGAGAAGGAGAAACTCAACAACTCACTCAAGATCCTCGAACGACTCATCGCTGTCGTGTCACAGCATGAAAGCAACAAGGCCCGTGAGGAGTGTGACATTCTTATAAGACCAGACATCGGCAAGGCAAATATGCTGTCGTTCAACGATTTCAGCCCTATCTTGAAATGCGGGGAAGAGGCCGGCAAGGTTCATGAGATGGAACTCAAGGCACTGGCCGACTCACTGCAGGCCATTGAACCGTTCGAGATAAAACGGCCGCACGTCAAGCCACTCGACTCGGTCTTCATCGCAAGTGTCGAAGTTGACGGCGTCGGACCGAAAGACACAGAGAACATCAAATCGACGTTCGATGATGATCTTCCGAGAATGTTCCCTGTCGATGAAATAGAAGAACTGATAGTAAGAAACTATTCCACTGGCTATTATTCGGACATGTGGTACGAGGTGAAACCGTCCGACGAGGGTAACATCCTTGTAGTGCATTGCAAGACAAACAGCTACCAGACTTTCGGCGTGACCGCACATTATGACAACAACTACAGAATGCAGATGCTCGTCAATTATTCGATGATGTACGTCTCCAGGAAATTCAAGAGGAGAACACTTAACATTGACGCATGTATAGCCGACCATCCGTACCTGAAGGCTAACTACAAGCTGCACCCTAATAACACCATCCGTTTCGGGACAGAGCTGACGACGATGCTTCTGGTAGTTGACAAACATGGCAACGACAAGTCTGTCAATAATATATGGTCAACACAGGACAACAAGCTTGACTTGTTCATGCAGGTGGTGCCAGACAGAAACCAGCAGTTCAGCATAGGACTGGTCGGTGCGTATTCACAGATAAAATCGAAGATGTCGCTGGAGAACACCATTGACCCTGACATCGTTGATTTGAGTCAGTATTCCGCCAAACAGATATACAGGTACGATTTTTACCCGCACGCATACGCCCGTTATTTCTTCAATAACGAGGACAATGCCGATTTCGTGAGGTCGGGGTGGAACATCGACTTGCAGGCCAAGTATATATTATATAAGGTGGGGACGGATTACAAATACCCGTATTTCGCGCTCAAGGCCGACGTGAACAAGGCTTTCCCTATTGGCAGGAAGCAGTCGTTCAGGCTTGGTGCAGTCGGGGCGATGCCTCTCCTCGTGGAGAACCTGCCGTGGTACTACGGCATTGCCGTCGGCGGACAGTCAAGGATGAAGTACATGGACAACATAATACCTTTCACCGGGCTTCCGTTCGTCAGCGACATATATGATTATATAGGTTTCGTCAAGGCGTCATGGTATTGGAACATCTTCAAGGGGTTATACACGCAGGTCAACTGTGACTTCGGCTCGTTGACCGACAGGATGAGCCGATGGTTCAAGGACGGCTCTTATATCCTGGGCGCAGGCTTAGCTGTCGGCTACAAGACACCGATAGGGCCGGTTGAGATACAAGTATCAAAGAGCAACGTGGTGGAGAACCCTGTTATGTACATCAATATTGGATTCTGGTTCTAAATTATGAGGGGTAGAGGTTGTATTAACATAATGTGTACTGTCGTCCTGATTTTTGCAGGAATGCTGGCGGTCGAGGCGGAGGCTCATGGCAGCGAACCCGCCGGAGATACCATTATGATAAACCCCTCCCGTCGTCCTCGCGTCGGTGTGGTGCTGTGTGGCGGAGGTGCCAAGGGCTTCGCGCATATCAGGATTCTGAAAAAGATAGAGGAAGCCGGAATCCCGATCGACTATATCGCCGGCACAAGCATCGGCTCCATCATCGGCGGCTTGTACGCCGTCGGCTATGACCCCGACATGATGGAGAGACTCGTCAGGGAACAGGATTGGAACAAGATTATCTATGATGAGATACCCGACAGGCTGAAGCCTATAGAGCAGAAGATGGAGGCTTCGAATTATATAACCACCATGCCGGTAAAGAAAGGCAAGGTCAAGGTGGGGGAGTCGTTCGTTGACGGCGTGTGCGTGAACCTGCTGCTGAGCCGCCTGATGCTTCCGGCGAAGGGTGTCAGAGATTATTCCAAGCTGCCGGTGCCGTTCTTCTGTATCGCCACTGATGTGGAGAATGCTTGTGAGTATGAAATGACAAGCGGAAACCTGTCACGTTCGATAAGGGCAAGCATGGCGATACCGTTCTTCTTCAAGCCGATAAGATACGACGGACGCGTACTCGTCGATGGCGGAATGGTGAATAATTTCCCTGTCAAAAACATGGAGGAGAAAGATGTGGATATAATAATAGGTGTCGATCTTGAGGACTATAATGCCACCGCCGAAAACATCGACAACTCGCTGAGTATGTTCACAAACATGATGAATCTATCTTCGCTCGAACAGACCGAATACGGGAGAAGCCATTGTGATGTGTATATCCGTCCGAATATGCATGGACGCAACATGATGTCATTTAATGACTTCGACTCGATACTCATCTTTGGCGAGCAGGCTGCTGAGTTGATGTTCCCGAAGTTGAAACGGCTCGGAGACTCAATCAATGCCATTGGAGGCCCCACGCTCAAAAGGCCCCACACGCAGCCTGTCGATTCTCTGTATATACGTGGTGTTAAGGTCGAAGGCCTGAAAGACAGCAATGACCCTTATATCAGGAGAGAGTTTGGCAAGGTCTTTCCGCGTGTCATTAGTGTTGATGAAATCGAAGAAGTCATACTTCACCTCAAGGCGTCGGGATTTTACACCGACTTGTGGTACGAAGTCGATGATGACCCGGACGGCGGAGTGCTGTTGACGTTGCATTGCGCCGAGACGAGCAATCAGTCGTTTTCTTTTGACATCCATTATGATAATGATTACGGAATCGGTGCTTTGGTGAATTATTCATTGTCGAGCAGAGGTGACAGATTCAAACGAGGCTCGGTGAGCGTTGACGTGAACATCGCTGAAAGCCCGTATGTCAGGGCGAGGATTAACAAACGCGACGGGAGGACATTCCGCTACGGGGCCGAACTCTATGCCGGATACTTGAAGATCAATCAGTATGACAAGTCAAAAGTGAGTAGCTCGTATGGCATTCAGAATGACAAATTAGACATCTTCACGCAGCTGACCACATCGTACGTGCAGTCGTTTAAGTTCGGCGCCGCCGGAGAATTTTTCCATATAACTGACAAGGTCGGAGACGTCGGCCTGGATAATGGTTATGAGTTCTATCCATACCTTTATTTGAATTATTATCTTAATACGGAAGACCTTACAACTTTCGTGAGGAAAGGCTGGAGGACCAACGTCACGGCGAAATGTATCTTTTATGACGGCGTTTTCAGTACGGCCGGAAGCCTGCCTGCATGGTCGCTTCAGGCGAATGTCATGAAGACAGTAGCACTGTCGGAGAAGCATTCACTGAAGATCGGCGTCGCGGTGGATACGAAGATAGGAAATACAAAATTGCCGCTGCCGTATAAGTTCTATGTCGGCGGTCAGTCGAAAATGAAGTATTTGGATAACATCGTGGCCTTTGACGGCTTTAATTTCATAGAGGGTGTAACCGACCACATCTCGTTTGGCAAGCTGGCGTGGCAGTGGAATTTCTATAAGGGATTGTACAGCATCGTGAGCTGTAACGCCGGTTTTATGAATGACGACTATGACAAATGGTTCAACCGCGACAGCTTTATCATTGGCGCCGGCCTGACTGTCGGACTGAAGACTTTCGCCGGCCCGATAGAAGTCAGCCTGATGGGGTCTAACACAAATAAAGATCCGGTCGGCTTCATCAATGTCGGCTATTGGTTTTGATTAAAATTTTTTTCAGATATGAAGTACAAAAGAGTATTACTTAAACTTAGTGGTGAAGCTCTGATGGGCGAGCAGCAATATGGCATTGACCCTCAGAGACTTGATGATTACACAGAAGAGATAGCATCTGCCGTTAGAGCCGGTGCGCAAATTGGCATCGTTATCGGTGGCGGCAACATCTTCCGCGGCCTGCAGGGAGCGTCGAAAGGTTTTGACAGAGTGTATGGCGATGAAATGGGAATGCTTGCAACTGTCATCAACAGCCTTGCGCTGCAGTCATCGTTGAGTCAGAAAGGCATCAAGACGGTGCTGCTTTCTGGCATAGGCATCGACAAGATCGCTGAACTGATGAGCGGCCCCAAAGCCATTGACTACCTTGAACAAGGCTATGTCGTCATCATAGGCGGCGGCACAGGCAACCCTTATTTCACAACCGACACCGGCTCGACGCTGAGAGCCATCGAGATAAAGGCCGACATCATCCTCAAGGGCACACGCGTCGATGGGATATACACCGCCGACCCGGAGAAGGACCCAAATGCGAAGAAATTCGAAAGAATCACATACACAGAGGCTTACGAGAAAAACCTCAAGATCATGGACCTCACGGCCTTCACGATGTGCAAGGAAAACAATATGCCGATGCTCGTTTTTAACATGAACGAAAAAGGCAATCTCACGAAAGTCCTCAAAGGTGAAAACATCGGGACATTAGTGACAAATGAAATCAAGTAAGAAACTCACAATTAAACAATTATGACAGAAGAATCACAATTTATCTTAGACGAGGCAAATGAGACGATGGAAAGCACCATCAAACATTTGGAGTCGGAATTTCAGAAAATCAGAGCGGGAAAGGCAAGCCCGATGATGCTTCAGGGCGTCAAGGTAGAGTGCTACGGCGTGCTGATGCCTATCGAGCAGGTCGCGAACATAGGGACACCCGATCCGCGACAGATCATAGTCATGCCGTTCGACAAAAGCTCCATCGGCGCGATAGACAAGGCCATACAGGCTGCCAACCTTGGCTTCAACCCTAAAAACGAAGGAGAGTTCCTCAGGATATTGGTTCCGCCATTGACAGAGGAACGCCGTAAAGACCTGGCCAAACGCGCCAAGACAGCAGCCGAAGAAGCTAAAGTCGGCATCAGAAACATCAGACGTAACGCCAACGATGACGCGAAGAAACTTGAAAAAGAAGGCGTGTCGGAAGATGAGGTGAAACAGCTTCAGGAAGAGATCCAGAAACTCACCGACAAGTTCACAAAGAAGATTGACGACCTTTACGAACTGAAACAGAAAGACATTCTCACCGTTTAGCTTTAAGAGTGGAGTTTTGAGAGTTGAGAGTGGAGTTTTTTAACTTCACTCTAAACTCTCCACACTTAACACTCTTAAAAAATATTTTCGAGGGCCATGCCGAAGAGCTTGTCTAAGCTTATTCCCATCACGGCGGCCTGTTTCGGCATTATTGATGCATCAGACATCCCAGGCACGATGTTCACTTCGATGAATGTGAGCTGTTTCGGTGTCAGGATGTAGTCGAAACGAGCAACCCCTTTGCACTCGAACTTGTCGTAAAGCATTGCCGATGTGGCTTTTACCTCTATCTCGCTTGCCTCGTCCAAGTCGGCTGGACAAATCTCATCTGATTTACCATCGGTGTATTTCGCCTCGTAGTCGAAGAACTCGTTTTTGGGTACCACTTCTGTGACGGGGAAGACCATGGTCTTGCCTTTGACAGACATCACGGTGCAGGCGAGTTCGCGCCCGTTGACGAATTTCTCGCACATCGCTTGGTCGCCGGCGGATAAGGCATTCTCGACGGCTGTGTCAAATTCCTCTTCGTCGTGAACTTTGGTGACGCCGACGGAAGAACCGTTGCGTGTCGGCTTGATGAACAAAGGCAGCCCTAATGTTTTGATAATCTTCGCCTTGTCGTATTTTTCGCCTCTGTTGATGATGACTGAAGGAGAGATGTTGGCGCCTGCCGCCGCCGCGACGGTCTTGCAGAACTCCTTGTGGAACGTCAGCGCCGAGGTCGTGAAATTCGATGATGTGTAGGGCAGTCCGAGCATTTCAAAATAGCCGAGAAGCTGTCCGTCTTCGCCCGGCACGCCGTGGATGGCGTTGAAAATACCGTCAAATAATATCTTCTTGCCGTCGAGCGTCACGGAGAAGTCATTCTTGTCAATATTCGTGCGTACGCCGTCATCTGAAAGATGATACCAGCTATCTTTTTGAATCACAATGACATACGAATCATATTCTTTGGGATTAAGATGCGCTTTGACAACTTTCGCGCTCTTGACGGAAATCTCGTATTCCCCTGAATAACCGCCACAAACAATCGCTATTTTTTTCATTCCAAAATAAACTTAAATTCAATAAATTTCATTATTTTTGTGGCTTCAAAATTACGAAAAACGTTTTTAACACAAACGAAAAAAATAAAAAAAATGAAGGTTCCGAAATTTTTCAGAGATAAATGGTTTTATATTAGTCTTGTGATTATTATCTTGTTGATAATCATTGCTTTTGAAATAGTTTTCGACCGTCTTGACCGATTTACGCGTCATGGGGAGGAGATGATCGTCCCCGACCTTGTCGGGATGAATTACGTGGAGGCGCAGGAGAGATACGGGGATATTTTCCATTTTCAGCTTGTTGACAGTGTGTATGTCAGGAATTTTCCGGAGGGTGCGGTGTATCAGCAGAACCCGAAGAGTGGTCTGAAGATGAAGAAGGGGCGTAACATGTATATCGTAAGAACCACGGTGTCGCCGGAGATAGTGAAGATGCCTAACCTCAAGAATCTCTCGCTCCGACAGGCAATGGTGAAACTCAATTCTGTCGGGTTGAAAGTTGACAATCTTGTCTTCGTCGATTATTTCGCAAGAAACGCAGTGGTCGGCCAACTCGTTGACGGCAAGACGGTTGCGCCCAATGACGATGTGACAAAAGGAACGGCGGTCACCCTCGAAGTGGGGCTTGGCACAGGCGACAAAACCACGCATCTGCCCGACATGATCGGAACCCCTTATCGTAACGTGAAAGATTTCGTCAACGGCGCATCGCTAAATCTCGGTGCGGAAATTTTCATCGACACAGACGAATATGACAGCCTTTTCGTTTACAAAATGGAGCCTGAATACGATGTCAAATCGATGGTGCCGCTCGGCTCTGACGTGAATGTCTGGTATAAGTCGATCAGCAAGTTTGATTTCAGATGGTACGCGTATGAGAAATTCCGCCGCGATTCGATAGTGGAGAGACTCAGGAGGATGAAGGCGGACGCTGAAGACATAAACTATGTGATTGACAGTTTCAATTACATACTGTCACACCGCACATTCTCGTATGATTCGGTGCTGCGCATTCGGGATATGGAGATGATATATGAACGTCCCGACTCGATTGTGTTTTTTGATGAGGAAGATTTGTATTTCAATGATAGTGTGAACGATAACATTTATTTTTATGATGAATAGAAAGTTTTATATATTGGTTGCCATAATGTTTTTCGGACTATGTGGCAATGCGCAGGAATATCTCGTCGGGTTCGGCAATGGCGCTGACACGCGGGACGGACAGCAGAGGATAGTCTATAACGACAACGTGGCGACGCTGCCGTTCTTTGATGACTTTACGGAACTCGGCAACAGCCCGTCGCAACAGCGATGGCAGGGCTATTGCGTGTTCACTAACTCCGGATTCCCGTATCTTCCTGTCAACTACCGCGCCGCGACGCTTGACCTCGTCGATGAGAAAGGTGCTGTGTATAACAACGGAAGCAGCAGCCCGTTCATCGCCGACTCGCTGATGTCGGTCGCCATCCGCCTCGACAGCCTTGACGGTCGTGCCCTGACACCCGCCGACTCGCTTTATCTCAGCTTCTATTACCAGGCAGGCGGTTACGGCGACGCCCCCGACAAAAACGACTCACTCGTGCTTTGCTTCGGCTATGGCTACGATGAACTCGTCGTTGACCCCGAGACAGGCTTCGAGGTCGTTTACGAGAGAACGGCATGGAGACACATCTGGAGCACCGGCGGAATGGACTTCGGCAGCACTTTCACGAAAGTGATGATACCAATAACAGATACATGCTTCTTCAAAGAGAGATTCTACATCCTTTTCTATAACTACGGGACGCTGCCGACGACAATGTACCCGAACGAAAGAAGCAACATGGATATGTGGAACATCGATTTCGTGTATCTGAACGCTGGCAGGACCTCAAACCCATTCATCAAAGAAGACACGTATCCGAAAGTGAGCCTGACGGGACAGAAGCCGTTGATGCTTAAACGCTACAGCTCAATGCCTTACAAGCAATACACAGAGACAAGTCCCGAAGTCTCAATGGATTACAAGATTCCAGTGTTTGCAACGAACCTTGACTCCATGAACCATCAGGTTCGTTACTTTTGTGATGTCGAAAACAATTCAAACGGCACGGTGTATCATGTCAATGACACCGCTTTCTTGCTTAACCAATATTTGACCGACGGGGTCACGGCGCACAATGTCCTGCTGAAGAATTTCCGCTTCCCCGATAACATCCAAGACGATTCGGCTTCGTTCACAATCCGTCAGTATATCAATGTCGTTGACCAGTACGGCGCGACTGTCGCAGGCGACTCGATAATCAGCACACAGGGCTTTTACAACTATTTCGCCTACGATGACGGCATACCTGAAAAAGGCTACGGACTCACGCCTGATGACACGTACATGGCGACGCAGTTCAATGTGGCGGTGCCCGACAAACTCTACGGCGTGCAGCTTCTGTTCAACAGGACTTACAACGACGCGAATTTCAATTTCTTCGACATCTATGTCTGGGGTAATAATGACGGCAAGCCTGGAAATGTGATCTATGTGCTTGAAAATCAAAGGCCGGAATGGTCGGATAATATGTATGAGTTCACTTATTACGAGTTTGACAATCCGGTGGCTGTCAGTGGGACGTTCTATGTCGGGATCAGACAGCAGGAGAAGAAATCCATAAATATCGGTTTCGACACGTCGAGAGATTGCAGTGCGTATAATTTCTTCAAAGTCAATTCTTACTGGGAGCCGAGCCAGTTTAAAGGCTCACTGATGATTCGTCCTGTCGCCGGCTCGAACTATTACATCGGAGTTGATGAGAATCAAGATGTTGTGACAGATTTACAACTTTCGCCTAATCCGGTTTCGAGCGTTCTTCACCTTAACGGGATTAATGCAAATGAATGCAGTGAAATCATCGTCTATGACCTGACGGGCTGGATGTTGATGAACGTGCCATATTGCAATGAATTGAATGTGAGTGATTTGGATAACGGAGTCTATGTCATTCGCATAATAAACCATGATGGCTCGTTCTTGTCTTCAAAGTTTGTCGTTTCAAAATAAAAGTTATGTCTGAGGATTTTATCGGGGTGATTGGTGACAACAACGAGGAAAACACCGAGCTTTTTGAGCATTTCAGGATTGTGGCAGACAAGGGTCAGGCGTTGACCCGTGTGGATAAGTTCTTGCAGAACCGTCTTGAAAACGTATCGAGAAACCGCGTCCAAAATGCTGCGAAAGCTGGAAGCATCTTGGTGAATGACAAGCCTGTCAAATCGAATTACAAGGTGAAACCGTTTGATGTGGTGACTGTTGTGCTGGCATATCCGCCGCGCGAGATCGTCATCAACCCTGAAAATATCCCGCTTGATGTCGTGTATGAGGATGATGATGTGATAGTTGTGAATAAACAGGCAGGGCTTGTTGTGCATCCTGGTCACGGCAATTTCGACGGCACCTTGCTCAACGCGCTCGCATATCATTTCAAGGAAAACGGCTCGAAAGTGGAGAACGGCTTCGGCTATCTCGTGCATCGCATCGACAAAGACACGACAGGCCTGATGATTGTGGCGAAGAATGAGACCGCGCAGACTGTCCTCGCGGCGCAGTTTTTTGAGCATTCGATAACACGTCGTTATCAGGCGCTTGTGTGGGGCGACTTTGCTGAAAATGAAGGAGTTATAGAAGGAAACATCGGGCGGTCGATGCGCGACAGAATCGCAATGGCGGTCTATCCCGACGGCTCACAGGGCAAGACGGCAGTGACTCATTATAAGGTCGTAGAACGTTTCAACTACGTCACCCTGGTGGAATGCCGCCTCGAGACAGGACGTACGCACCAAATCAGAGTTCACATGCAATATATCGGACATCCGCTGTTCAACGACGGACTTTATGGCGGCGACACGATACTGAAAGGCACTACATTCTCCAAATATCGTCAGTTCATCGACAACTGCTTCGAGGAGATTCCGCGGCACAGCCTCCACGCCAAAGTGCTTGGTTTCGTGCATCCTACGACAGGAAAGGAGCTCTATTTCGACTCCGAATTGCCTCACGACATGACGGCAGTCCTCGACCGCTGGCGGGTCTATGCAAGAAACAGCAAGGAAATATAACTAAAATAATCAATACCATGATAGTAATAACAGGTGCAGCAGGTTTCATCGCGAGCGTCGTCGCGGGCTGCCTGAACGAACAAGGCAGGGATGATCTCGTCCTTGTCGATGATTTCTCAAAGAAACAAAAAGAAAACAACTATAAAAATAAGGCGTATAAGCTCCTTCTCGACAGGAAGATCTTTCACGGATGGCTTGAGAACAACCATAATGATGTCGATTTCATCATTCATCTTGGCGCGAGGACCGATACCACCGAGTTCGACTGGAATGTCTTCATGGACTTGAATGTCGATTACACAGAGCGCCTGTGGGCGATGTGCGCCGAATACCAGATTCCTATCGTATATGCTTCGTCAGCAGCGACATACGGCGCGGGTGAACTCGGATATTCTGACAGCCATGAGGTGGTGGGGAGGCTCCAGCCGCTCAATCCATACGGCCGCTCGAAGAATGAGATTGACAAATGGGTGCTTTCGCAGGAGAAATGCCCGCCGTTCTGGGCAGGCCTCAAATTTTTCAACGTCTATGGCCCGAACGAGTATCACAAGGACAGGATGGCTTCGGTGATTCTTCACTCTTTCCATCAGATTAAGGAATGCGGAGAGGTGAGCCTGTTCCGTTCGCATCGTCCCGACTATGTTGACGGTCAGCAGCTTAGGGATTTCATCTATGTCAAGGACATCGCTTCGGTGATTCTTTTCCTGATTGAGAGGCGTCCTGAGAGCGGACTCTACAACCTCGGCACCGGCAGGGCGCGTTCGTTCTATGACCTTGCGGCGAACACGTTCAGGGCAATGAATCTGGAACCTAATATCAAGTTCATCGATATGCCTCTTGACATCCGCGATAAGTATCAGTATTTCACGGAAGCCAAGATGGACAAGCTGCGTGCGGCGGGTTACGACAGACCGTTCACTTCGCTTGAGGACGGCGTTGCAGACTATGTGAGGAATTATCTCGTTCCGGGGAGATATTTCTAAAGTTGCTTCTGTCTGTCGGCGAGTTGCTTGTCGAGGTCGATGAGGAACTCTCTTGCGTGTGTCAGGGTGCGCATCATCATGGCGTTCTCTTCGAGTTTGTCGAACTTTGTCTTCATGGCTTCTTTCGCGCCTTGGAGCGTATAGCCTTTCACCTTCACCAATTGGTAGATAATCTGAAGATAGCGGATGTCGCGTTCTGTGTATTTGCGGCTTCCTGCGGCGTTCTTGCGCGGACGCAGGACTTCAAACTCACTCTCCCAGAAACGGATGGTTGACGCGTTGAGGTTGAACATCTCGGCAACCTCGCTGATTTTGTAATATAACTTCTTTACTTCCATATTAATCCATTGTTTGTGAAGGTAATTGCGATAATTCAAGAATCATGTCGTACTCCTGCGGAGTCAGGTCGTTGAAGAAAAAGTTGATCGGATTGACAGCCTTGCCGTTTTTCAGGACTTCATAATGCAGGTGCGGGGCTGTTGACTTGCCGGTGTTGCCGACGAGGGCAATCTTTTCGCCTCTTTTCACACTCTGCCCGACTTTCACGAGTGACTTCTCGATGTGCGCAAATCTTGTCTTGTAACCATATCCGTGGTCGATGATGATGTTGTTGCCATAGCCTGTCTTTGCGCTTTCGACCCTGATGACCTTTCCGTTGCCCGGGCTGAAGATCGGTGTCCCAAGTGGCGCACTGAAGTCTATGCCGCTGTGAAACTTGTGCACCTTGTAAAACGGGTCGGTCCTCGTGCCGAAATGCGATGAGATGCGGTGAATGTCAACGTCTCTCACAGGCATGATGGCAGGTATGCAGCTGAGCATCTCGGTCTTGTTCTTCGCAAACTCAAAAACCTCATCAAGCGATTTCGACTGTACGTACAGCTGACTTTCGATGGTGTCAATCTTTTTTGTGACCGACTTGACAATCAGAGAGTTGTCGTATCCGTCGAGGAACTCATAGCGCTTGACACCTCCATAGACGTTCTTCCTTACTGAAGATGGTATCGGCTCTGCCTCAAAGATGATACGGTAAATGTTGTCATCACGGTCTTGCATCTCGTTAAGCAGGGCGTCGATGTTCTCAATCTTATCGCCAATGATTTCATATTGAAGCTGCAAAAACTCTATCTCCCGCGCCTGCGCGTGCTCTTTCGGGGAGCCGACGTACTTGTTTATCAAATGTATAGCACATCCGCCAAGCATGGCGGCAGTCAGCAAATAAAGTGTAACCCTTGCTAAACGCTGCTTCCAAGAAATCCTATATTCTTCATAATCAAGTGTTTGATCATTATATATGTATTTCTTTCTTGCCATGCTTTTCAAAACAAAAAAATAAAACGAATTATTTGTTTTTTAGTGCGGCAAAGATAATATTTTTTGGTAAATTTGCACACTTTTTTTGACAAAAATTAAATAAGGCGTAATAAATGAAAGCAAACGAAATCCGTAAAAGTTTTCTTGACTTTTTCCAGTCGAAGCAACACCTCGTGGTGCCTTCGGCTCCGATAGTTGTGAAGAATGACCCGACATTGATGTTCACCAATGCAGGGATGAATCAGTTTAAAGATGTCTTTTTGGGTAACAATCCGCGCAAGGCGCCTCGTGTGACAGACATCCAGAAATGTCTCCGCGTCTCCGGCAAACATAATGATCTTGAAGAAGTCGGACGCGACACATACCATCACACTATGTTCGAAATGATGGGCAACTGGTCGTTCGGCGATTATTTCAAGGAAGATGCCATCGCCTGGGGCTGGGAGTTTCTCACCGAGGTGATGAAGATCGACAAGGACAGACTGTATGTGACGGTCTTCGGCGGTGACGAGAAAGACGGCATGGCTCCTGATAATGAAGCATATAACTTCTGGCTAAAGCATGTCGATGCCTCTCGCATCATCTACGGGAACAAAAAAGACAATTTCTGGGAGATGGGCGAGACGGGTCCGTGCGGCCCTTGCTCCGAAATACACATCGACATCCGCGATGACGAGGACCGCAAGAAAGTGAATGGCCGTGACCTCGTCAACAAAGACGATCCGCAGGTCATCGAGATATGGAACCTCGTGTTCATGCAGTACAACCGGCTTGCCAACGGCTCGCTCGTCAACCTTCCGGCCTGTCACGTTGACACCGGCATGGGCTTCGAACGCCTGGTGCGCGTGATGCAAGGCAAGAAATCGAACTACGACACAGATGTCTTCATACCTATAATAGATGAAATTTCAAGACTTTCTGGCGTTGAGTACGGCAAGGACGAGAAATGCGACATTGCGATGCGCGTCATCGCCGACCACCTGCGTGCTGTGACTTTCGCCGTCACCGACGGGCAGCTGCCGTCGAACAACGGTGCCGGCTATGTCATCCGCCGAATCCTGCGACGCGCGGTGCGTTATGGCTATACCTTCCTGAAATTCACGGAACCGTTTGTGTATAACCTACTTCCTGTTCTCATCAACGAGATGGGCGAGCAATACACCGAACTCAAGGCGCAACAGACGCTCGTCTCAAAGGTCATTTACGAGGAAGAGGCTTCGTTCCTGCGCACTCTGTCGTCGGGAATCAAACGTTTCGAGAATTATGTCGAACAGAAAAAAGACTCAAAGGTAATCGACGGCGCATTCGCCTTCGAGCTTTTCGACACATACGGGTTCCCTGTCGATCTGACAAACCTCATGGCGGAGGAGAAAGGCCTTGAGGTCGATATGGACGGATTCAATGCTAACCTCGAGGAACAGAAGAACCGCTCGCGCAAGGCCGCCGAGAAGATGTCGGGCGACTGGGTCGAGCTTGTGCATGAAGACAAACCGACTGTCTTCGTCGGCTACAACGAACTCGAGTGCTGCTCTAAGATATTGAAATTCAGAGAGGTCGTCGCCAAAGGCAAGAAACATTATGAGATCGTTCTCGACAGGACGCCGTTCTATGCGGAGATGGGCGGACAGGTCGGTGACAAGGGCGTCCTCATTTCTGAAAATGAGACACTTAATGTTGTCAACACTGTGAAAGAGAACGACTTGAGCATTCATATCACAGATACGCTCCCGCAAAATCCTGAAGCGGTTTTCACCGCAAAGGTCGATGCTGAAAGACGTCACAGAATCGAGGCAAATCACACTGCGACACATCTGATGCACGTGGCGTTGAGACAAGTACTTGGCACTCACGTCGAACAGAAAGGCTCGATGGTTGATGATGAGCGGCTTCGTTTCGACTTCAGCCATTTCGCGAAGATGAGCGATGAGGAGATTCATAAAGTCGAGACGATTGTCAATCAGAAGATTAGGGAGGACTTGATGAATGACACCGCCGTTGATGTGCCTGTTGACGAGGCCCGCAAGATGGGCGCCATGGCGTTGTTCGGCGAGAAATATGGCGACAAGGTGCGTGTCGTGACTTTCGGGGCTGACTATTCGCGTGAGCTTTGCGGCGGAACACACATCGCTTCGACAGGTCGTATCGGCGTGTTCAAGATCTTAAGCGAGGGAGCCATAGCTGCCGGCGTCCGCCGTATCGAGGCGATAACAGGCGCTGCCGTCAGTGAATACCTTGACAGTCAGATTGAGACGCTGAATAAGATAAAGGCAGCCGTCAAGTCGTCGGCCGATGTGGTGAAAGCTGTCGAGACTCTCGCAGCACAAAACACCATGTTGCAGAAGAAGATTGAGTCGATGATGATGGCCCAGGCTGTCGGTGACGCAAGAAACGCATACAACGACGCGACGGAATGGAACGGGCATAAATTCGTTTTTGCCCGCGTCAATGCCGATATGAATCAGATGAGAAATATCGCAATGGCGTTGAAAGATATTGATGCCGAAGTCGTCGCTGTCATGGGTGGTGTCGTTGAAGAGAAACCTGCCTTGTGCGTGATGCTTCCGCAAAGTATCGTTGATGAACGGAAAATGGATGCCGGTGCGATTATACGCGTGGCGGCCAAAGAGATTCAGGGCGGCGGCGGCGGACAGAAGACACTCGCCACAGCCGGCGGGAAGAACGCAGCCGGAATAGACAAAGCCATGGAAGTGCTAAAGTCGTCATTTGCTTAGGTCTTTTATGACGTATTATGTTTTTGAGCAGCTTCCGACATCATTGTAGGAAGCTGTTTTTTATTGAAAAAAATGTAATGTGTTTGCGAAAAATATCGTAAATTCGCGGCAATAAATTTTATATACATGAGAACGAGATTATTGCTATTTTTGACCGCGTGCGCTATGGCGTTTTTATGCGGTTGTTCAAAAAATTCAGAGTCAACGATTATTCTGGTAGGAGAAGAAAAAGAAGTCGTTGATTTCACGGAAGTCGGCACTGATGTGCTGCAGAAGGCATTGCTTGAGTATGGATATATGACAGATACAACACAAAGGCTTATGCTTACGACTCCTCCAAACGTTGAAGGTAAGTATTTGATTGACAGAATATATTTCCTCGCGTTGGAGGAGGTTTACAATGCCGGTACGGAATTTGAAACGTATATGGGCGATTATATTGATAACATGAATGACGACAGCCATCATGAGTCATTGGTCTTGGAACTTAGAAACCAAAATAACCGTACGGTTGATATGACTTATTCGTGGTCGGTTGACGGCAAAGAAATGTATAATTATGATATGACTGTCAATGTTATTGGTGCGAAATATTTTGACAGTAATGGCGAAGAAGTTGAGATATTCGCTTTGTATTTTGTCTGTGAGAAAGAATATCTCGATCCGACTGCCGGTTGGGACTGTCATTATCATTCCGGAGAATTGATAACGGGAAAGATCCTGCCGGAAGGCATCGTAGACTTCAAGTTCTCTGCTGTGTGCCGTGACAAATGGGGCGCAGATGCCGGAATGCTTCAGAGAGTCGGTGATTTCAAAGTTGCTGAAGATTATGGGAATAAACATCAGGAAAATTATATTACACCAAGAATCGATTAATTTGTAAGTTATGAAAATCATGAAAAGGAGCGTATTATTTCTATTCTGTATATTGGCGTGTGGACAGCTGTTTGCACAAAGAGGCACGACGCGTGGAAACCGTTTTGCGATAACAAATTCAAAAGCGGTCATCATCGGGCTGAAAGGCGGTGTTGATCTGGCCGGCATGTCATACACCTCATCAGCGTTGAAGTCTTTGGATAAGGACATGTATCTGCGTCCGGCCGGCGGTGTGTTCGTTGAGATCCCTGTGACAAGGTCGTTCGCTATCGGTGCCGACATCATGTATCAGGGCAGGGGAGTGAAGCTGAACTATTCTAACGGCGGTGATGAACGGTATCCGGTAAACTATACTGTCTCATCCAATTATGTCGATTTGAGAATACCATTCACATACAGGTTCCTGATAGGCAAGATGATCAATCCATACGTTTTTCTCGCGCCGGATCTCTCAATGTTGACAGGCGGCACAATCTCGTTAGACCAGAAGTCGAACCTCTCCGGCGAGGAGGACATGAATCAGACAATCGACATTGGCGATGCCAACATGAGGCCGTATTCAGTAAGTGCTATAGCAGGTGTTGGAGCGCGGATAAACCTGAATTTCAGTGAGTTCGCCATCGTTGTGAAGTTGGATGTCGCCTATAACTTAGGTCTTGTAAACACTTATTCCGACAAGGAGATGAATCATGGCTTCGGAAATCAGCCTTATAACGAGAATATCGTTAATATCAATGCATATACTGAAATTGGTGAACGTTTCAACAGGGGCCCGGAGGTGATGCTAAGCGTCGGGTTGCCACTTAAGTTTATGAGAGACGCTTGCAGCGGTTTCGGCAATAAAAAATACAGGAAATATTCATTCTGACGGAATAAAACGAAAGAGGCATCAACAGCGTTGATGCCTCTTCTTTTATATTTGCAAATCTCTTATTTAACGACTGTCAACCTCCTGATGACGTTGAGGTCGTTGCCGGAGATCTTTATGAAGTAAAGCCCGTCGGATAGATTCTGGATTGAACGCTCGACAGTCGAACCCGAAGTTGTCAATTCGTCAACTAAAGAGCCGGTTGCACTGTATATCTTTATTGAGATGCCTTCGCTGTTGACCGACTTGTCGAAGTCGATGTGCAGCAAGGTGTTAGCCGGATTCGGGTAGATGCTGACATATTCTTCGCCTTCGTTTTCGTCAACTCCGTAAAGTTCGGTGTAAACGAAAATCTCCCTATGTGTCGTGCCGCAGGCTGTTGTGACATCGCAGTTGATGGTGGCGTTGCCTGCACCCAGGACCAACAGTGAAACTTCGTTAGTGCCGTTACCCTGAAGCAACCACGTTTCGGTGTTGTCAATGCCGGTCCAGTCAACGTGATAGGTGATGCTCCAGTTGTATTCGACAGGTATGCCTTGTTCAACGCCGCCGCCGGTGATGTCTCCGATTTCAAATTTATATTGCAGAGGCATCCAGCTGCTGCCTGGCATCACCTCTTTTCTTCTGTCTTCATCGTCATTGATGAGCGGCACGTTAGCTTGGTCGAGTTTCACGAAATGCAGGTCTATCGACAGACTGTCACAGCCGTGAGTTGTTGTCAGGTCGATGATGCCATCGTATGAATGATTGAAGACCATCTGATCCCACTGATGTGTTTGGATGTTATAGTAATCAATTACGTAAGGGTCGCAGCTGGTCTCATCTACTGTCGTTGAGGCGTTGTATTTAGGATGAACTGTCACCGTGCATTCGCCTTCAGCCTCGCTGTATCCGTCAGAGACGACACACTTGTATGTTGTTGTCTCTGTGGGGGTGGCTGTTGGTGCCGCTGTATTCGGGTTGTTTAGCGATTGCGCGGGTGTCCAAGTGTAAGTGTAGTTTTGGGTGCCGCCTGAGACGTTGGCTCTCAGGGTAGTGGATTCGCCTTCGCACAGCTCGCTGTCGTCGCTTGATACTGCCGCTGCCAAGTTATTCGATACTGTAATCGGCATTGTCTTGGTGTCTTCGCACGACCAGCCTGTCTCGTTTTCCGCGACTATGGTGTAGGTGACTTCATAAGTACCCGGATTAGTGTAAACGTGCGTCGGGTTGGTGCCGGTGGCTGTAGTGCCGCCGTCGCCGAAATCCCACGTGCGGCTTGTGATTTTATTTGTGCATCCGGCGGGATATGTTGTCTCGGTCCCTGTGAATTGCGCCGGTGCGCCAGGGGCTGCGCCCGCCACTGTGAAGTCGGCGTGAAGCTCCGGCAGGATCTCGATGTCGAGCGTCATCGGGTCGCTGGTGCCTTGTCCCGGAACTGTGACGGTGCAGCTGTAGGTACCGGAGTTGGCGAATGTCACGTTGTCGATATGAGGTTCGCGCAGGCTTGATGTGAACCCGTTCGGGCCTGTCCACGAATAACTGGCGTTGCTTACTTCATGTGCCGAGAGATGCAGGGTGTTGCCATAGCAGGCGTCGCTGTATTCCATGACAGGCGGCATGATGGAGCAGTCGGTGGTGCCTGGACCGGAACCAGGTTCTTTCTCAAACGTGATGACACACCTTGCTCTCGAATAATTTGTAATTATCAAAATATAGTAGTCACCAGTTTCTGAAGCAGAGGGGATTTGGCAATGTTCATCGTAGCTTGAAGAGTAACTGCAACTTACAACCTTGCTTGCTGTCAATCCGTTTTGATGCGGTCCTGGATTATGCGGACAAGGATCCACAGGGTCATCGAATGGCCCCCAACAGCAATAGTCAATATCTCTTTCCGTATTTCCGTCTTTGCCCATCATGTGGATGCTGAATGCGCCAGGAGTTGAAATCTTCATGTAATACCATGAAGGACACGGCTGCGATTGCAGACATGAATAGGCAGGTCCGCTTTCCGAAGGATGGTTGTCACCTGTCATTGCCTGGAATGTATATAATCCATTGTCGGTGCAGAAAGGCTCAGCTTTGTAGCATGAATCGTTGTTACCCCTCGGGGCACTTCTCATCATGATGTCCATCATTAACGATACTATATCCATGTTTGAGACGTTGTTTCTCCATGTGCGCTCCAATTCAGAAATTTCATTTTTGTCCAACATACGAAAATCAGAATAACAGTCATGGTAAAATGTTTCAAAAGTTTCCTTGAAGCTGTTTCTGTCAATGATTTCATCGTTGTTTGAAATATAAAAAAGACCATGTTCGTCGGACGATGTCATCACGAAACGGTCGTCATTGCTGATGTTGTATAACAAGTGCAGACGCTCATAATAATCATTAATCTTTTTGAAATCAAACTCGACGGTGCTGTTACTTCTGTCGAAATAGTAAATCTCGTTGTCAGATTGAGCGTTTAACGCAAATGAATTGAATAACGATAAACAAATAAGCAATATTCTTTTCATATTTTGGGCTGAAAATATTAACAATTAATTTAGCGTGCAAATTTAAACAATAAATACAAGGTTTATACATTTATTTTTGATAATTATTCAAAAATTCCACGAGTTTCGCGGTAGCTCTGCCACGGTGGGAGATTTTGTTTTTTTCATCCATTTCCATTTCCGAAAACGACTTGTTGAATCCGTCAGGTTGGAATATCGGGTCATAGCCGAAACCGCCTTCACCGTGTTCTTCGGTGAGAATCTTTCCGTTCACGATGCCTTCGAAGAAATACTGTTCTCCATTGATATTCAGTGCGATGACGGTTCTGAAACGTGCTTTTCTGTTTTCGACTCCGTCCAATGCTTTGAGAAGTTTCACCACATTGTCGTGGTAGGAGCAGCCTTCGCCGGCGTAACGTGCCGAATAGACGCCCGGTGCGCCGCCCAGGGCCTCGACTTCCAATCCGGTGTCGTCGGCGAAGCAGTCGAGGTGGAACTTGTTTGTCACATAGTCTGCCTTTATCTTGGCGTTGCCTTGAAGGTTGTCGGCATCTTCAACGATGTCTTCATGGCATCCGATGTCGGGAAGTCCTAACACCTCGTGTTTTTTCAATATATTTCTGATTTCTTCGAGTTTGTGAAGGTTGTGTGTCGCAAAAACTAATTTGTCCATATTTTAAATTTAAAGTGTTTTACCGATGTCAGATGCATTCCCATCTTATGGGTTGTATGCCGTTGTTGATAAGGTATTGGTTGGTTTGTGAAAAGTGATGGCATCCGAAGAACCCGCGGCTTGCCGAGAGTGGGGAAGGGTGTACTGTCTTCAGAACCAAATGTTTGCTGTGGTCTATGAGGCTTTCTTTCGCGATGGCGTAGTTGCCCCATAATATGAAGACTAAGTGTTCTTTTTTCTCCGACAGTGCTCTTATTGCCGCGTCGGTGAATTGCTGCCAGCCGATCCTCGCGTGTGATGCGGCCATGTTTGCCCTGACGGTGAGTGACGCGTTCAGGAGCAAGACGCCTTCTCTTGCCCAGTTCTCAAGGTTGCCGCTCTTTGGTATCGGCATTCCGATGTCGCTGTTTAGTTCCTTGAAGATATTCTGTAGGCTCGGCGGGATCTGTACCCCGTCGGGGACTGAAAACGCAAGCCCGTGTGCTTGGCCGACGTTATGGTAAGGGTCCTGCCCGAGAATCACCACTTTAACCTTGTCGAATGGCGTCAGGTTGAATGCGTTGAAAATAAGATTTGATGGCGGATAAACAACATAATGTCGTTTCTCTTCGATGAGAAAAGTTTTTATTCCTACAAAATAGGTAGATTCAAACTCATTTTTGAGTGCTTCATACCAACTTTCTTCCAAGTCTGGTTTGCGTACTGTCACCATGAAAAAAATCTTTCAAATAATTGCACAAAATTAAGAAAAAATTCGTTTCTTTGCAGCCTGAAACTTGAAAATTTAATCTATCAAATTATATGAAGAAAGTAGCATTGTTTTTAGGGTTTGCCTTTATCTTTGGTGTTATTCTCACGGCTTGTCATGGCTCGAAGGGTTGTGCAGCATACGGTGAACACCGACAGTACCAAAAAGAGAGTATTTACTAATCGGTCTGGCATCTTGTGAAACTTAAAGGTAAAAAAAAGAGAGAACCTCAAATGAGATTCTCTCTTTTCTCTTATGTTTCTTTTATTAGAAAACCATAATCTTTGTCGATTGTGTCTTGTCGCCGGCCTGGATGCGGACGATATAAGAGCCGGCTGTCAGGTTGTTGGCGTTGAATGTGACATCATGTGAACCTTGTCCGTAGTTTCCGAGGTTGCGGCTTGCAACCACACGGCCTGCGAGGTCATAGACATCGTATCTGACGTTTGCTGATTCGTTGAGTTCGAATCTGAGCTGAGCTGTTCCGACGACAGGGTTAGGATAGACATTCATCTGGATAGCTGTGTTGGCGTCAAGGCTGTTCTCATCAAGGCTGAGGATGTCCTTGGCTTTATAACTTTCGTTCTTGATGATGCCATTGCCGTATGTTGCAGCATAGATGATGCCATCGTTTTCAATACCGGCATACTGGTTATAAATAGGTGTGTAGTAATTCTTTCCGTCGACGAATTTGACATCGTAACCGAACAATGTCTCTTTTGCTTCTCGATTTGCATATACGGCCTGTTTGAGGTCTGTCACAGGGACGGTGATGTTCCCGCTGTGTTCCCAATCGCCATTTTCAGTCTTGATATAGATACCGTGTTCTGTGCCAACGACTAAATCTCCGATGGTCTTCTCTATCAGGCATGAATAGACAGGAGCCTTAGGAAGGTTGCCTTGTTTGGACACGAAGCTTGCTCCATTGTCTTCTGAAAGGAACACATAGTCGTTGTTGCCGTAGTTGCCTGTTGAGACGAGGACTTTGCCGTTGACTGCTGAGATTGCGGTGATTGCGCGGTCTTTGAAGAGACTGTTGTTGAGTGAGTCAAAAACAGTGATGCATCCTGTTGAGTCAACAGTAGCCAGCTCTGCTGTGACGGCTACTTTCAAGTTGCTGATTCTGTAGAGTTCGCCAGTTGTCGTGCCAACGAATGCAATGTCGCCGTCGCTGCTGATTGCCACTGCTGAAGGGATGCCGTTGATCTTGCCAATTCTCCACCATTCTGAAATCTCATCGAAATAGTGTGCGTTTCTTGTCATGTAGATGTTGTTTTCAACACCGCACACCAATGTTGTTGAGATGATGTCTTGGATGTCGAAAATCGAATCGCCAATGTTTACGTCGCAGGGAAGTACATATTTGAATGGGAATCCGCCGATATTACTGTGTACATCAACAATGTCGCCAGCTCTGTGGAGCGGGTTGTCGAAGACAGTCGTGTCGGCTGTCCCGAAATTAACAGAGTCAATTGCTGCATAGACGGTCGTCTTCAGAGAATATTCGTCATTGTAGTTTTCGTACATTGCGATAGGTGTTCTGAAGACATTCTTGTTCATGATGACCTTGCTCATTTCACTGCCTGTATTGTAGAAGTTTGCCATATCGTAGTCGTAACCTGATGAGTTTGTCCTATAGAGAGGTGTTGCGTCAGCTTCGTCTTTCTGCATGGCACCTGTTGCTGTCACGAACATGATATTCGGGTCGATTGTTGAGATGACGCACTGTCCGCCGGCGTATGCTTCTTTGAAAATATAGTGGCCGTTGACTGTTGCGGCACCTGTTGTGGGGTCATAGTTCGGGAAGATTGCCTCACCTGTTGTGACGTTGTTGATGTTCTCGTTGCCTTCCATGAGGATTGTGCCGTGGTCAAGGCAACCGCCGATGGTTCTGTTGATGCCGCCGCCGATGCCGACGCCGAACATACGGGCTACTGATGTGTGCTCGTCTTCAGTTGCAAAATAACGATTGCAGTTGGAGAATTTATATGTTCCTTGACTGAATGAGCCTTTGAACACTCCACCTTCTGTACCTACGAAGAAGACGTTGCTGTTGTCGGGGTTGAACAGGAATTTCTGGATGCCGACATGGACGTAATCGAATGACCCTCCGATAAGCTGTTCGAGTTCGTTGGTCTCACCGTCTGAAATCATTGTCGGGATATAAATGCCATTGTTCGGGTTGCTGCCTGCTGCATATTCGAGGACCCACACGTTCTTGCCGCCGACGAGGAGCTTCTGCGGGTTGTTCGGGAAGACTTCCATAGCGTTGTCAATGTAACCGCGTGAACCGAACAGGTCATAGCTTGATGTTGCCGTGAGAGCCACTCCCCATGTGTTGCCGCCATCATTTGAAAAATAAATGTTACCTGTTGAATAATTAGTGCCAACGCCAATATATCCGACATACATATAATTCTGGTCTGATGGAGACATTGCCACGACTTTTATTTCATCTCCTGCCGGAAGCATTCCTTCTTCCTCGCCGGTGAGGAGTGTCTTGGTTACTTCCTCGCCGTTCATGTTAATTCTGTACACGTCTGCGTCAACAACTGCCAAGCCTGCTCCGAAGCCGTTCATCTTGACTGATATCGCGTTGCCTTCGATGAGCATAGTCCATGTCTCGCCGCCATCAACGGTGTATCTGAGACCGCCGTTTGTGGCTGCGAAGATGTGGTTCGATGCTGTCCCGCTTTCGGCGAGTTCGTTTACAAATGCCCAGCCGTTGTCAGCGTCGGGGTTCGTGCTTGCAATCTGTTCTGCATTAGTGCTCTGGCTGCTGATTTTCCAGATGCCGTTGCCGACGAAACCAGTCTCGTAGCCGTAGTCAGACAGAGGATTTGTCATTTGTGAATTGCGACCGTCGCCGGTTGCAATGTACAATACTCCGTCAACCTGAATCAGGTCGCTGATGAGCGCGTTCAAATTGCCTTGCATCTCTTTCATTGTGATGCCGCCGTTTGTTGACTTGAAGACACGGCCACCCATTGTTCCGATGATGAGTGTGTTGTTAGTCTGGTCTGTCTCATCATAAAGCATGGCTCTCGTGAGTGCGCCGTAGTTGTCAGGTCCGACAACCGTCCAATCCGTACCGTCTTTCACGGTCTTTTGGGCTGCTTTTTGTGCTTTGATCAACAATGCAGGGTCGATTAATCCTGTCTCCTGATTGGTTCTGATGCTCTTCATGTAGGAAGAAACGGTAGCCTCTGATTTGCTTCTCGGAACGTATTTGCCTTCAGTTCCAGCATCGTTGGCTGCATGTCCTGCCTGTGCTAACACCATGGTTATCAGGAGCATACTTAATGGTAAAAGTCTTTTTTTCATATCACGTAATTTAAAAATTTATTACAGATTATTATTCTAAATTCAAGGGTTCAAAAATACAACATTTTTTGTATCGCACAAACATTTTTTTCAAAATATTTTAAAAAAATTACCAAAATCCTAAAAATTTCCTAAAATCTCAACATCGTATCCTCAGGAAGCCAGCCCACACTGCCGTCAGCTATCTTGACTTTGTTCCAGTCGCCTTCGTTTTCTTCGATTTCGACTTTTGTCCCTTCATGCAGGACAAACAGATCCACGCCGGAAGATGACGGTGAACTCTTGACTGTTATGGTCGGCTTCATGATAATCGCTTCGCCGTTTGATTTCATGTATCTGCTTTTGTTCGCGGCGAAAGCGACACTTGCAGCAAATATGACCAAAGCCGCCAAAGTTGTGAAGAACATGCTTTTCTTCACGGTTTTGGTGCGTGCCGTGATGTACAAGAACAGAGTCGTAAGCAGTATTGCAAAGACTATTATTGAGCATGTCGCCCAGCCATCGGCACTCAAGATGTTGCCTGCATTGTGCCACCATCTTGTCACGAAAAACACTGGCAAAGGCTCTATCTTGTCGGTAATCAGTGCGTTGGCTACCGAAAGGTTGTTCTTTATGTCTTTGTTGTTCGGCTCGTGTTTCAAAGCGCATTCATAATAATAAATCGACATCGGGATGTTGCGCAGCTTGAAGTAGGTGTTGCCGATGTTGTAATATAATTGGGCGGAAACATATCCTTCATCGATGATTCTGTGATAGATAATCATTGCTGAATCATATTTGCTGTCGTTGTAGTATGCGTTTGCCTTGGCGAACTCATCTTTCTGGAGCTTCTGCCCGTTTGCCAACATACATGCGAATCCCATCGCCAATACTAAAATATATCTTCTCATATCTTATATCTTATATCTTATATCTTATATCTTAACTCTTAACTCTTAAAACTAAACACTCATTTTAAAACTCTTTCCGCTTTCGAGATGACTTCAACGCCTTTCTGATACAGCTCGTCCATCTTCTTGCCAGGGTCACCGGGGGCGAAACGCGCGTATTCGCAGCTGTTCAACAGGTCGATGAACTGATTGACAATGTCTTCCGGTGCTTTCTTGCTGAACATCATCTCCTTCACCGTTTCCATTGAGAGCTGGGAACGCGCGATGTTGAGCTTGTCGGAGATGTATCCCCAAAGTGCTTGTGCATATTCCTCGTAGAAATGTGACTGATCGTTGGTCTTGATATAGTCGCAGGCTCTTTGGAGGCGCTTCTTGGCTGTCTTGGTCGCTTTTTTGTTTCTGACCAATACATCGTCCCTGTTGAATTTGCTGATCTTGTTGTGGATTATCAGACTCAATATAAACACGACTAATATCAAAGTGATGATTATGAAATACAACGGGGTTGCGAATAGAGTGCCTGAGAATCTGTGAAGTTTCGTCTCTGTCATGATGTGCCTGATGTCGGTGCCGATTACTTTGATGCTCTCTTGGCCACCGGCGTATATTATGCCTCCTCCTCCTTCGTTGGCGCTCTTCGCGACATTGATTTCATATTCCTCCGATGGCAGCGTAACATATCTTCCTTTGACAGGGTCGAAGTAGGAAAAAACGGTCTGTGATAGTTTAAAATTCCCTGATACTCTCGGGATTACGACATACTCCGCCTTCTTTGTGCCGCTGATTCCGTAAGAGTTATTCTTTGTCGTCGTGGTTATTTTCGGGTCACAGACCTCGAAGTCGGGCGGAAAGACTGGCTTGGGCATTTCGAGAAGCTCGATGTTGCCTTTGCCGGAAACGGTGTATGTCACGGTGAAAGCGTCGTTCGACTTCATGTCTGTCTTGTCAATCGTTGACGTGAAAGTGAACTGTCCGACCGCGCCCCTGAATGACGTGGGCTTTTCGCTGGATGGAAGCTGTTTCACCTCGATGTCAATTGGCTGTGACTTGATTTCTTTTTTGACGTTGGTGTAACCGCTTCCCATCACGTCGCTGAAGAAGTCTTCGAACGGGTCGTTGGTGCGCTGCCGTTCTCTCTGTCTCCTGATTTGTGCTATGCAGTTGATGTCCAACGGGTCAATGGTCAACGTGCCTGTCTTTTGCGGAATCAATACTATTTCCTGGACTGTCGCGACGGCATATTGTTTGCCGTCACGCACGACGGATGACTGCTGCAGCGTGCCGTTGTTGTCGGTGACGTCTTTGGTCCAGAACCCGGCGTATGAAGGTGACTTCGAGACTGTAAGCTGTGATATCGGTATCGTGTAATATATCTTGTATGTCAGCAGGATTTGCTCGCCGATGTACGCGGTTCTCTTGTTTGGGACGGCTTCAACGAAGACATCGCCCATGTCGGCGGTCTGGGACTCACCGCTGTTTTTAGGTGAACCTGAATGGACTGTGTTCCCGCTGCCAGCCAACACGGTGATGTCCATCGTGGTGCTTTTGATTTTTTTCTTGTCAATGGTGATGGTCGCCGCCGGAATCTTGAAGGTGCCTTCCTTCAACGCTCTCAGGTAGAACGAGTATGTGGTCTTGTTTGACCTCGTTATGGAGCCGTTGATGATTTGCACACTGGAGCTTGAAGACGAGAACGGCCCGCCCAAGACCTCGAAGTCAATGAAGTTCGGCGCCACGAAGTTGCTCCCGTTCCCGTCAAGTTCGTAGGAGACATTGAATTGCTCTCCGACCACGACCTGCCTCTTGCAGATGACGTTGAATGAGCTGTCATCTTGCCCGAACGCCGTTACATTTAATAAAATCGCTGCAATCGCTATGAATATCTTTTTCATTTCCTCTTAACTTTCCTCTTTTAACTTTACTCTCTTAACTCTTAACTAATATCACCAGTCTTTCTGAATCTTGCGTCTCTGCATCTTGGCAGCCTTGGCCTCGTTCATCTTGTCCATGGTGTTCTTCTCCTGTTCCTCCAAAGCCTGCAGCATCCTCTCGGCGTCTTCTTTCGACATCTGCTGTTCTTGTTGCTGCTGTTGCTGTTGCTGTTGTTGCTGCTCCTGCTCCTGCTGCTGTTGCTGCTCCTGCTGTTGCTGCTGTTCCTGTTTTTGTTGGTTTTGTTCTTGATTTTGATTTTGATTTTGGTTATGGTCTTGGTTTTGGTTTTGCTGTTGTTGCTGCTGAATAAGTTTCCGACGTGCATACTCCAGGTTGTAACGTGCGTCTTCGTCTTCCGGATTGAGTTTGATGCAGTTTTTGTAGGCGTTAAACGCCTCATCATATTTCTGTTGCTCCATCATGCTGTTGCCGAGGTTGTAGTATGCGTCGGCTTCCATCTGTTGTGACACGTTCCTGTCGGTGACGCTCTTGAAGCTGCTTGCGGCCTCTTCGAATTTCTTCTGCTGGTAATACGAGTCACCAAGGTTGAATTGTGCCTTGTCGTTGTATTTCTTGTCAAGCGACTTCTTATACAACTCGGTCGCGGCGTCAAAATCGCCGTCCTTGTAGCTTCTGTTGCCCTGTCTTGTGAAATTTTCCTGCGCATTCGCGGAAGCTGCTGTCAGCAAAAACAAGGCTATTATTTCTATTCTACTTGCTGTTTTCATCTTTCGGTTCAAAGAATTTGAAATTTGTCTCCCAGGCTTTCTTTCCTGATGAAGTCAGAATTTCTATGATTAATAATAATATGGCGGCACCGATGAACCATTGGAATTGGTCGTCATAGTCGGTGAAGACCATCGACTCGAACTCGTTCTTGTCGGCTTTGCTGATGTCTTCGTATATCTTGTCGAGTCCGACGTTGGAGTTGCTGGCTCTGACGTAGATGCCATCGCCGATTTGCGCGATCTGTCTCAGCATGTTGTCATCGAGCTTCGTGATCACGACATTGCCTTCTTTGTCTTTTTTGTATCCTGTTTTCTTGCCGTACTGGTTGTAGAGTGGGATGGGGGTGCCTTCGTCGAGGCCCATGCCGATGGTGTATATCTTGATGCCGAGTTTTGCTGCCTCCTGCGCCGCTTTCACCGCGTCGCCGTTTTCGTGATCTTCGCCGTCGGAGATGATTACGATGGCTTTGCTGTTCTCGCTTTCGCCGAACGACTTGATTGCAAGCTCGATGGCTCGTCCCATCTCGGTGCCCTGTGTCGGGATGAGGTCGGTGTCAACGGTCGAAAGAAACATCTTCGCCGCCGAGTAGTCGGTGGTTATCGGCAGCTGCACGTATGCGTTGCCCGCGAAGACGATGATTCCTATCCTGTCGCCGCCGAGTTTGGAAATGAGTTTGCTGATCGACTGCTTCGAACGCGCAAGTCGGTTGGGTTCAATGTCTTCCGCGTGCATCGAGTTGGAGATGTCGAGACAGAGGAACATGTCAATGCCTTCTCTTTTCGCCTTCTCCATCTTCGAGCCTGACTGCAGGTTCGCCGCCCCTAATATTAATAAGGTGATGATTATCGTGAAAATCACGAATTTCGTGTTTGCCCTCGCCGGTGAGAAATCCGGGACAAGGAACTCCCTGAGTTTTATGCTGGCGAAACGCATGAACTGTCTCTTGCTCCAAAATCTTATCAGGATATAGACCGCCACAAGTGCCGGGATGACGAGCAGCCAGTACAGATATTGCGGGTTTTCAAATCTTAAAATATTGGGTTCCATGATGTTGTCTTAGTCCGTTAATGTTCTGAAAATTGTGTGCCTCAGCACGAAGTCTAACAGGAGTAATGCCAACGCCCACAGTACGAATGGCAGGAACTCCTCGTGTACGCGCTTGAACTCGTTCACTTCTATCTTGGAGCGCTCGAGCTGGTCGATTTCCGCGTAGATCTGTTCGAGTTTCTCGTTTGATGTCGCTCTGAAATATTTCCCGCCCGTCACATCGGCGATCTGTTGCAGCAGCGGCTCATTGATGTTCACATCAACCTGCTGGTATTGAATGCTGCCGAATGGGGTCTGGCGAGGGTAGGGCGCCTTGCCCCGCGTCCCGACGCCGATGGTATATACTCTGATTCCGAACAGCTTGGCCATCTCGGCGGCTGTCTCCGGGTCAACGGATCCGGCGTTGTTGTCGCCGTCGGTCATCAATATCACGACTTTTGAGATCGCCTCGCTGTCCTTGAGACGGCTCACCGATGACGCGAGCCCGTCGCCTATGGCGGTCCCGTCTTCAAGCATGCCGCATTTCATGTCTTTAAGCATGTTGAGCATCATGCCGTGGTCGGTCGTCAGCGGCACTTGCGTGAATGTCTCGCTGGCAAAGACAACCAAGCCGATCCTGTCGTCAGGACGCCCCTTGATGAAGTCGGCGCCTACCTCTTTGGCGGCTTCTAACCGGTCGGGCTTGAGGTCCTGCGCCAACATACTGCTTGAAATGTCAACCGCCATCACGATGTCAATGCCTTCAACGTTGATCTTCTGGTTTGTCGAGCTGCTCTGCGGACGTGCCAGCGCGATGAGCAGCAACACCAAGGCGCAAAGCTCAATGGCAATTAGGATATGACGGCAGTAGGCACGCCAGCTCTTGGGCAGCTTGGCGAAGAAACTCGTGTCGGCAAATCTTACATACGCCGACTGCCTCCTGCCTCTGAAAATATACCATACGATTAATAACGGAATGATTATCAGTCCGTAAAGGAAATATGGCGATGCAAATTCCAAGGAACTCATTTTGTGCCCTCCGTGTTTTCTTGGTTGTTTAACTCGACTTTCTCGGCTTTCTTGCTTTTTTTCTCCTCCTCGGCTTTGCGTTTCTCCTCTTCCTGGAAGAAAACAAACGTGTCTTCAACAAAATCGTTGATGTCAATGAATGCGCGTTCGTTCTGCTCGGCCGTCGGGTTCGCCTTGGCGAATTTCACGAAATCGGCTGTGACAAGTGTGTCGCGGAATCTCTCAAGAATGCGCTCGCTGATATTCAACATCTTGACCGACTCGATGATTTCGTCCGACGTCATCTCAACGGCATCAATGTCAAACTGCCCTTCAAGATATTCGCGTGCAATCCCCGTAATCTCGGTGTAATATTCCTTGACTTTCGCTGTCTTCCACGCCTCGTTGGTCTTTACTTCCGCCAACTTCTCCCTCGCCGTGATGATGGCGGGGATTGCCGGCTTCGGCTTCTCTTCCTTGACAACGACTTTGTTCTTGTTTTTCTTTGAAAGATAATAAATCAGGAACGCTATTCCGGCCAATACGATGAAGACTCCTGTCCAAGGAAAAATCTCCTTTGCGGTGATGCCTTGCCTCATCACGTCTTTGATGGGCCTGAAGGCCTGTGTTGTGTCAACAGCTATTGTGCTGACATACAGTTCCTTTTCGTCGGTGCGGAGCGTGCGTCGGATGCTGTCTCTGATGCTCTCCGCGTATGTCACGCTGATTTTAGGGACATAGACGTAACCCGTGTCAAACGATGTCAAAGTGAGGTGTTGCGTCATCAAGACGTTGCTATTATTAATAGGTGTGGTCTCAACCTCGCCTGCCTTGATGATTTCAATCGTTTTGCTCAGGGTGTCGCCGTACTGCTGCCATTCGACGTAAAAGTCCTTCGGAATTGTCAGCGTCAGCTGGTAGTCGAAAGGCTGCCCGACGACAATGCTGTCGGCGTTGGCTTTCCCGTTGAAATATACTTGTTGCGAAAAGCCTTGAAAACCAATCGCTGACAAGGTGATAAGCATTGTAAAAAATGTCTTTCTCATTTTCTTGATTCTCTCCTCTTAAAAAGTTGCATCAGCGGCTTGACGTAGTCTTCATCGGTGTAAATCCAGGTGTTGTCGATGCCGTTGTTCGCAAAAACGCGGTTCAGTGATGATGTCTCGTGCTGAACGTATTTCTGATATGCCTGGTTCCACGCGCTTGTTGATGTGTCAACCCATCTCTCTTCTCCGGTCTCGCTGTCGCGGAATTTCACAAGCCCGATCTTCGGGATGATGAGTTCGCGTTTGTCTGTGACTCTCAACGAGATGAGGTCGTGTTTTCTTGCGGCGATGCGCAGCTCCTGCTCGAAAGGCTTGCTTGTTACAAAGTCGGAGATGAGGAACGCCGTCGTGCGTTTCTTGATGGCGCTGGTGAGGAACTTCAGCCCCTCGCCGATGTCGGTGCCTCTGTGCTGCGGCTTGAACGTGACAATCTCGCTGATGATACGCAGGATATGGCTCGACCCTTTCTTCGGCGGGATGAATTTCTCGATCTGGTCGCTGAAAAAGATGACGCCGACCTTGTCGTTGTTCTGTATCGCCGAAAATGCCAGCACCGCCGCCAATTCAGCGGTGATGTCACGCTTCGTGGCACTGGCCGAACCGAAATCGTTTGAGCCGGAGACGTCGATGAGAAGCATGACGGTCATCTCACGCTCTTCCTCGAAGATCTTCACAAACGGTTTGTGAAAACGCGCCGTGACGTTCCAATCAATGTTGCGTATGTCATCACCATACTGATATTCACGCACTTCGCTGAAAGTCATGCCGCGCCCCTTGAACGCACTGTGGTATTGCCCCGAGAAAATGTGGTTGCTCAACCCGCGCGTCTTGATTTCAATCTTCCTGACCTTCTTGAATAAATCAGTAGCTTCCATTTGACCTTTTTACTTTCAACTTTATAACTTTATGAACTTTCTAACTGAATCACGGCACCTCGACGATGTTCAGAATCTCGTTGATGATCTCTTCTGTCGTAATGTTCTCAGCTTCAGCCTCGTATGTCAGGCCGATGCGGTGACGAAGCACGTCTGGCGCGACGGCGCGGACATCTTCCGGAATGACATAGCCGCGGCGCTTGATGAAAGCGTATGCCTTTGCCGCCAAAGCCATGTTGATTGTGGCACGAGGCGAACCGCCGTAACTGATCATGCCGGAGAACTTGCTGAGTTTAAAGTCGTTGGGGAAACGTGAGGCGAAGACGATGTCGGTGATGTAGTTCTCGATCTTCTCGTCAAGGTAAACCTCGCGGCAGACTTTCCTCGCGTTGATGATGTCTTTCGTCGAAGTCACTTTCCTGACCTCAGGATACTCCTTATTAATATTCTGTCTCAAGATGATTTTTTCTTCTTCTTTTTTCGGATAGTCGATCACGACCTTGAGCATGAAACGGTCAACCTGGGCCTCTGGAAGCGGATACGTGCCTTCCTGCTCAATCGGGTTCTGTGTAGCCATCACAAGGAACGGGTCGGGCAAGGCGAAAGTGTTCTCTCCGATTGTCACCTGATGCTCCTGCATTGCCTCGAGCAGTGCGCTCTGCACTTTCGCCGGCGAACGGTTGATTTCATCGGCCAGGACGAAATTTGCGAAGACAGGACCTTTCTTCACCATGAACTCCTCTGTCTTCTGACTGTATATCATCGTTCCGATAAGGTCGGCAGGCAAAAGGTCGGGGGTGAACTGGATGCGGCTGAAATCTGCATCGACAATGCTCGCCAAAGTCTTGATTGCCAACGTTTTTGCCAAACCTGGCACGCCCTCTAAGAGGATGTGTCCGTTTGATAATAAACCGATGAGCAGGCGCTCTGTCATCTGTCTCTGCCCGACGATAACCTTGCCCATCTCCATATTAATGAGGTCGATAAACTGACTCTCTCTCTGAATCTTTTCGTTTAATTCGCGAATATCTGTCTCAATCATGTCGTTGATTTTTAAAACTTTTCTCTATTAACATTGAAACTGCAAAAATATTGTAAAAAAATGACATGGCAAATAAAAAAAGAGGTTTGAAAAGAAAAATTCAAACCTCAATTCCTTAAGTTGTATGACGGTGGCTTTGCGGGCCGTTATGCGGTTTAAATCACGCCGCAAATTCGCTCATCTTTTCCATCAGTTTTCTCCTCGAATAGAAGATTCTGCTTTTAACTGTTCCTATCGTAAGTTTAAGCTCGTCAGCGATTTCGTTGTATTTGTAGCCGGCGTTGTACATGTCGAACGGCTTCCTGAAATCCGCATCGAGTCTGTTGATGCCTTCCTCAAGCTCCTTGGCGTTGTACAGCATCTCCGGATCAGTGTCGTCATCGGTGTTGTTGACATTCAGATAGTAAAGGTCTTCAGTCTGGTCAATGATGGTGTTTGCTTTTCTGGCACGGCGGTAATCGTTGATGAAAATGTTTTTCATGATTGTGTAAAGCCACGCTTTGAGGTTGGTTTGGTGCACGAATTTCTCCCTGTTACAGAGAGCTTTCAGGAATGTCTCCTGCGTCAGGTCTTTCGCGTCGTCTTCGTTGCGGGTGAGCTGTTTCGCAAATGCCTCAAGATTTTTCTGTAATCCAACGAGGCTGGTGTTAAATTCAATTGCTGTCATGTTGTTGTTGTTTTAAATTGATTGTTGTTGTTTGTGGGTGCAAAACTATCAAGCCGTGGTTTTTTGTCAATGTTTTTTTTCAAAAAAATATTCGAAAAATATTCAATGTGTTGAAATTGAAATATTTAATAATTGAAAAAATTTTTGTAAATAATTTAAAGTAAACGGATGTTAAAATAAAGTAAACGGTATAATTAAATAAGATAACGGTAAATATTACCAAGATAAAGGTAAATTTAACTTAAATACGGATGACAAAAATTTGGCATGATTGCCGATGGCTGTGGATTTTTTTTGTATTTTCGTAAGTTTAAAATTTACAGGATAGACAATGAAAAATTACAAGGAATTATTAAAGAATGTCACGACGTTTATATTTGATTATGATGGAGTTATGACTCAGGGCGATGTTCTTGTGATGCCCGATGGTGAGGCGCTCAGGATGACGAATGTGAAAGATGGATTCGCGCTTCAGCTTGCGGTGCGTATGGGGTACAACGTCGCTGTCATTTCCGGAGGTTATTCAAAATCGATGGAACAACGGATGAAGGCACTTGGCGTGAAGGATGTTTTCCTTCATATCCCGAACAAAATCATTAAGTTAGATGAATACATGAAGGATCACAATCTGAAAAAGGAGGAGGTGGTCTATATGGGTGACGACATGCCTGACTATCCGGTGATGCAGAAGGTTGGAGTGCCTGTGTGCCCTGCCGACGCCGCCGAGGAAATCAAGCAGATTAGTGTCTATGTCAGCCATCAGAAAGGCGGGAAAGGCGCTGTCCGCGACATAATCGAACAGGTCATGAAGGCGCAGGATAAATGGATGAAGGATTTTGAAATACATATTTGGTGAATCATGAAGAAAATTGGTTCGTTTTTCAGATTGGTCCGCTGGCCTAATCTGCTCATCACCGCAATGATGATGTGTCTTGTGTATCATTGTGTTATGATGATGGAAAGCACCGCAGCCTTCACGCTGCTGGTCATTTCGATGGTGTTTGTCGTGGCAGGCGGTTATGTCATCAACGATATTTTCGATGTGGAAACAGATGCCGTCAATAAACCCAAAAAACTTATTGTCGGCAAGATATTCTCCGAAAAACAATGTAAGGTATTTTATTGGACATTGACTGTCATAGGTTTATGCTGCGCTTTGGCTTCGACAATAATCGCTTACGGAACGAAATTCTACCTTGTTTTCATCTGTATGCTTCTTCTCGCCGGCGTGCTGTATTCTTATTCGAGCACTTATAAGAAGAAACTTCTGATAGGTAATGTAATCGTCTCATTGTCAGTCGCTTTTGCTGTTTTCTTGCCGTGGCTGTTCGAGATGCTTTACATGTCTAAACATACACTTCTGCTAAGCGCAAACGAGGGCTTGATGACGACTTCCCTCCGTATTGTGTTGATTTACACTGTTTTCGCTTTCCTGACGACATTGATCCGCGAAATCGTCAAAGACCTTGAGGACATTGACGGTGACGAACGGAGCGGCTGCCGCACGATGCCGATAGCATGGGGGATGAAGACATCAAATATCATAGTCGCTGTTATGCTGTTTCTGCTGGCTGGACTCATGATCCGTTTTACAATTTTCACCAAGAATTTCAGCGGGTCGGAGACTGCAACTTTTTTGATTAGGTTGACTTATGTTTTTGCTTTTATGAGTCTAATCAGAGTTTTTAACGCAAGAAAAGCAAAGATACCAAGAATAGCATATCACCAGATTTCAACCGATTTGAAAGTCATAATGCTGGTTGGCGTTTTGTCGATGTTTTTCATTTCAATAATGTGATGCGATGTTAGAGAATTTAAAGAAATACAATATTGTTTTAGCTTCGAAATCCCCGCGCCGTCAGGAACTCCTGAAGCACATTTGTGTCGATTTTACGATTTTGACAAAGGATGTTGACGAAAGCTATCCGTCAAGGTTGCCGCTGCTTGAAGTTGCACCGTTTTTGAGTTTGAAAAAAGCCAAGGCATTTGAAGACAATGAGTTGCCGGAGAATTTCATGGTGATAACCGCCGATACAGTGGTCATCGCCGAAAATGAAATTCTCGGGAAACCGAAGGACCGTGACGACGCTTTCAGGATGCTGAAACTGCTGTCAGGGAAAACACATAAAGTCGTGACAGGCGTGACTGTCCGCACAAAAGATTTTACAAAGACATTCTCCGTAATTTCCAAGGTGACTTTTGATAATCTTGATAATCAGGAGATTGAGTATTATGTTGACAATTATAAGCCATACGATAAGGCTGGTGCTTATGGCATTCAGGAATGGATTGGCTACATCGGCGTGAGCTGCGTCGAAGGCTCGTATTTTAACGTGATGGGACTTCCGACCCGCAAATTATATATGGTGTTAAAAAATATACGGTAATAAATTTGGATTGCGGAATGGAAACCGAAGCCGTTGATTGTTATGGTCCGGTGTGGTTGTGAAGAATAAAATTTTATGGATAACTTTAAATCTTAGTGCAAATGAAATATTACATCATAGCAGGTGAGGCCTCTGGCGATTTGCATGGTTCCAACCTCGTGGCGTCACTTCGGGCGAAGGATCCCGCCGCTAAAATCAGGGCTTGGGGCGGTGAGAAAATGCGGAAAAACGGCGCAAACGTAGTGAAAAATTATCACGATTTAGCGTTCATGGGCTTTGTGGAAGTGTTAATGAATCTTTACACAATCTTAAAAAATTTTAACTTTTGCAAAAAAGACATAAAGCAATTTGCGCCAGATGCCGTGATTCTGATCGATTATCCGGGCTTTAACCTGAAAGTCGCGAAATGGGCACACAATCACGGCTTCAAAGTGTTTTACTACATCTCCCCGCAAGTGTGGGCTTGGAAACGCCGTCGCGTGTACAAGATAAGGAAAGTCGTCGATAAGATGCTGTGTATCTTGCCTTTCGAGAAGAAGTTCTATGACAATTACAATGTCGATTGTCAGTATGTAGGGCATCCTCTGCTCGATGAGATCTCGAAGATGTCGCCGGTTGATAAGGATAAGTTTTATAAGTCAAACCGCTTGAATCAGAAGAAAGAGATAATCGCATTGCTTCCTGGCAGCCGTAAGCAGGAGGTCGGCAGAATGCTTGAAGTAATGTTGAAGGTTGTTAAGAAATTTCCTGATTATCAGTTTGTTGTGGGCTGTGCACCGTCGTTGCCGGTCAGCTACTATAAGAGTATTATCGGAGATAAGTCGAACGTGCGGCTCGTCGTTAACAGGACATATCAGCTGCTCCAGCTGTCGAGCGCCGCACTTGTGACATCAGGAACCGCCACGCTTGAAACCGCGCTGCTCGATGTCCCGGAGGTCGTGTGCTATAAGGCTAACAGAATGTCGTATGTCATCGCAAAGCATTTGGCAAAAATCAAATATATCTGTCTCGTGAATCTGATAATGGACCGGCTGGTTGTCAAGGAGTTAATCCAAGATGACCTGACACCTGAGAATATCAGCGAGGAACTGTCGTTCCTTCTCACAAACCACAAACGTCAACGCCAGCTTCTTGAAGACTATGAAGAACTGAAGGAAGTTCTCGGAAACGCAGGCGCATCTGACAAGGCTGCTGAGATTATCTTGGAAAATGTAAAATAAATTTACATAATTGTAAAAAAACAGTTACAAACGGTCATTTCTAACACGCTGAAAATGACCGTTTTTTCTTTGAAATTTTTGTTTTTCGTCTGCCATTTATTCGTAAATTGCACGGCAGAATTGATGAGCAAAAATGATAAATTGGTTTAAATATCCTTTCGTCAGACTTCTGATGCCACTGTCAGTTGGCATCTGGGCTGGTTTTTTATTTCTTGAAAATGAGGTGAGTCTTGATTTTGAGATGTTTCTGCTGGCTGTGGTGACTCTGTCAGTTTCATTGGCTGTCGTCTCGAAATTTGTCAAAGAATATACACACCGCTGGACTTTCGGGTGCATACTCAACATATACCTTATATTAATAGGTGTACTTGTTGTTCGCATTCGTGGCGATGACATTGATGCGCGGAACATTTCATTTTGTGATGGTGAAAACGCAAATGCTTTTGTCGCCCGTGTCTCGGAATGCCCGACGATAAAGGAGAAATCCGTCAAGGTCATCCTCGAAATGATGGCTGTTCGCTCTGATGATTCGATTTGTGAGTCAAATGGAAAGGTCATGTCGTATTTTGAGAGGTCGGAAAAATCCGAAAACATCAGATATGGAGATGTCCTCGTGTTTTTTGACCCTCCCGATGAGATAGAACCACCTTCTAATCCTGAACAATTCGATTATAAAAGGTATCTTTCTCGAAAAGGTATCTCGCGTCAGGTTTATTTGAGAAACGACAGATGGATGTCTCTCGGTATGAATTTGTCGAACCCGATTTACAAGTTCTCGTATTGGCTGCGGAATCTTTTGTTGGACACGATGTTAAAACTCGGAATCACCGGCGATGAGTTTTCAGTCGCATCGGCGATATTGATAGGGTATGATGACACATTACCGCAAGAGTTGCGTGATAGTTACGTGGCAGCAGGCTCCATGCACATTCTCTGTGTGTCGGGGATGCATGTCGGCGTGGTGTTCATGGTGTTTTCGTATTTGCTTTTCTTCTTCGACAAGAGAAAACGATGGCAGGATTTGGCGCGTCAAATAATCTTACTGCTCTTGATATGGACCTATGCGCTGCTGGCGGGTCTGGCACCGTCGATTTTGCGTGCGACAATAATGCTCTCATTCGTGATCGTCGGAGAAATGCTCGGTAGGAAAAATGTCCTGTTAAACAGCCTGGCGGCTTCGGCTTTTTTGTTGCTTACCATCAATCCGGCGAATCTGTTCGACATCGGGTTCCTGCTTTCCTATTCGGCTGTTGTTGGGATTGTTGTGCTTCAAAAACCGATTTATTGCGTTTTTTACATAAAAAATAGGTTTATTGACAAAATCTGGGAGTTGACTGCCGTCAGCTTGGCCGCGCAATTTGCCACGGCGTCATTCTCTATTTTCTTCTTCAACCAATTCCCGCTGTATTTTTGGCTCAGCAATCTTTTCATGACACCAATTTCAACGGTCGTTATCATCGGCGGAATGATAATGATGCTCTTGAGTTTTATACCTTATATTAATATAGCAATCGCGTGGATTGTCAAGTGGATGATTTTCCTGATGAATTATTTCGTCTGCGCAATTGAAAATCTGCCGTTATCAATCGTTAAAGGATTGTATATAAATGATTCGGAATTTGTATGCCTTGTCGCTATATTTGTTCTTGTAATGATGGCTGTGAATTTGAAGGAGAAAAGAATTGTGTTTGCGTCTGTATTTATGCTGCTCGTTTTCGGTATGTCACAATTATCACGGGCGGTTGCCCAACGGAAACAGACAGCTTTCACGGTTTATTCTTTGCCAAAGGGAACGGCTGTTGATTTTGTGTGCGGGAATGAGCATGTCATGTTTTGTGATACTGCCGTCTTCCGTGACCCGCAGATTGCAAGTTTCAGTATTAATAATCATCTGATTCGCGAGGGCGTATATAAAAACGGTAGTTTGTTGCCATTTGATTCGGTTTGTTTCGACAATTCATTCTTGAAAAAACGCGAAAACATGATTTCATTCGGCAATGATTTGATTGGTTTTTACGATAAAAAAGCGTGTTTTGGCGTGGAATTGGCCTCAAAATGCCATTTTGATTATTTTGTATTGTATGGAAGCGAAAATATTGATTTGAATGAATTGATGAATTGCTATGTTATTGATTTACTGATAATTGACAATTCGATTCCAGAATATTTTCGTAAAATAATCATTAAAAAAGCCGAAGATGCTGGTCAAAAATATTATGATGTAAGATCACAGGGAGCTTTTATATTAGAAAAAATATGATTGTAAATAATTGAAAATCAGAGATATAAAAATATTTTTGCAAAAATTTAAAAAAAGTGTTGCACGAATTAAAAAACGCTGTATCTTTGCACCGTTGAAACAAACGAAAAGGTTCAACTGGTTCTTGAAGATAATGGTGCCGTAGTTCAGTTTGGTTAGAATGCCTGCCTGTCACGCAGGAGGTCGACGGTTCGAGCCCGTTCGGCACCGCAGAGGAAACTCACTCATCAGGGTGAGTTTCTTTTTTTATGTTGACACTTTTGTGAACTGATGGGAGCATCAATCAACAAAATAATATTTGTGCATTTCATGGACTCTGTGCAAATGCACATTAAGACTTTGTTACCATGTTACTCAGCTATACCTGATTGTTATAAATTTTTTTAGGTTGTTTCCCTTATGTTAAAATGCTGAAGCCAAATCTAAAATAGTCTAAGGTTACTTAATATAACTAATTTCGGATAGTTTTCTGTCAAAATCCAGTGTTTACTTTTTACTATTTTTACAAGAAATTTTCATTTTTGGCGTGGAAAAGGCGTAATTTCCCGTCCGGGAAGTCGCAAAAAAGCGGTCAAAATTGCGTGTTTTT
>CALBNV010000039.1 GCA_937896895.1 uncultured Bacteroidales bacterium
TTAAACCACATGCTCCACCGCTTGTGCGGGCCCCCGTCAATTCCTTTGAGTTTCAGCCTTGCGACCGTACTCCCCAGGTGGGACACTTATCACTTTCGCTTGGCCGCCGACTGTCTGTCGCCGACGACGAGTGTCCATCGTTTACGGCGTGGACTACCAGGGTATCTAATCCTGTTCGATCCCCACGCTTTCGTGCCTCAGCGTCAATGCAGGCCCGGCCAGCTGCCTTCGCTATCGGGGTTCTGTGGCATATCTATGCATTTCACCGCTACACGCCACATTCCGCCGGCCTCGACCGCATTCAAGGACTCCAGTATCAACGGCACTGCTCCGGTTGAGCCGTCGCCTTTCACCGCTGACTTAGAACCCCGCCTGCGCACCCTTTAAACCCAATAAATCCGGATAACGCTCGCATCCTCCGTATTACCGCGGCTGCTGGCACGGAGTTAGCCGATGCTTATTCTCCGGGTACCTTCACCGCCCCACGCGTGGGGCGCGTTATCCCCCGGCAAAAGAGGTCTGCGACCCGTAGGGCCTTCATCCCTCACGCGGCATGGCTGGTTCAGGGTCCCCCCCATTGACCAATATCCCTTACTGCTGCCTCCCGTAGGAGTCTGGTCCGTGTCTCAGTACCAGTGTGGGGGACCGTCCTCTCAGATCCCCTATCCATCGCAGACTTGGTGGGCCGTCACCCCGCCAACTATCTAATGGAACGCATGCCCGTCCCCCGCCGCCTCGGCTTTGAACGCGGGAGGATGCCCTCCCGCGTCCGCATGGGGTATTAATCCGGATTTCTCCGGGCTATCCCCCTGCGGGGGGTTGGTTGCATACGCGTTACGCACCCGTGCGCCACTCTCATATCCCATCGCTGGGACATTTACCGTTCGACTTGCATGTATTAGGCCTGCCGCTAGCGTTCATCCTGAGCCAGGATCAAACTCTTCTTTGTATATTGCTGTACTTTATTGTTGTCTCCTGAATCTCGGGTAACCTTCGTCTGGAATTGATGTATCTTCCTTACCTTTCAGACTTTCGTATGCTTGGCTCATTGCTTTCAAAGAACTTCCGCAACCACCACCTTCCGGCCCCTCGCTCCCTCCGTGATTGCGAGTGCAAAGATACTGCCTTTTACATCACCGTCAACACTTTTATGAATTTTTTTTTGAATTATTTTTTATACGCTGATTGTCAATGCGTTGCAGACATAAAAATCTTTGAATACGACCCAAAAAAAGCCAAAAACACGCAATTTTGACCGCTTTTTTGCGACTTCCCGGACGGGAAATTACGCCAAATCGCTATAAGAAAATGAAATTGTCTTCTCCGTTATATTGATTTTAACTAGTCCTATAAGAATAAAATTGACCAAAATATCTTCAGCAATCTTTTTCTTTAACTGTGATATTTCCAAAAATTCTTCAAAACTTAAATTTTTATGTTCATTTAAGCATTGCAGAAGCAGTTTTACTTCCTTTGAGAAAGTTATATTGACGTTATTTTTGTCTTTTTCCCGATTCCACACCTTAACTAATATATTGTTTGCTATGATGTTCTCGTCTTTGATGCGAATATACACCTTATATATATTATTATGGTCGGGAGCCTTATGTTTGATGCCATGACTTTTGGGTATAATCACTTCCAATACAATCTTGCCATTAATATTCCATTCTTTGACTGTATATTTAACGGCTGGTTTGCAATACATTTGGGCTGATGTTGCAATCATGTGTTTTTCTTCGTCTGATCTTATTCCAGAGATGACCCCATTATCTTTTACACCAACTAAAAGGCGTCCGCCGTCAGTATTTGCAAAAGCAACGAGCGATCTTGCGATTTTCTTGCAATCTGATATCTCAAATTTGAAATCCAGCATTTGGTGTTCTCCTTCGGAGATTAGTTTTTGAATGTGTTTTTCGCTCATATATTTTTTTTTCTGCAAAAGTAGTCCAATTTTTTATATCATTTTTTGGATTGATAAAAATCGTATTAAAAAATCGTAATAGGGTGGGGATGCTGAATAAAGGCGTTTTTAGGCGATTTAAGCGTGTTAAAAATTGGAGTGTATTAAGGGTCTTTGGTGACTAAATATGCGTTCTAATCCGATTTTTAAAATGTAAAATTTTGAGGAGTGTAAAATTTTGTATAATTTACAAAAGTAAATAACGTAATTATAAATCATTGATAATAAGAAGTAAATATATTTGTAAAATAATAATAACATTTGTAAAACAGGTAGCATAAAAGTTACAAGTAAAAAGACTATTAAAAAGACGTGTAAATTTGTATAAGTTATTTATAAATAGCATAATAATAAGTAATTTATAAATAAACACTTTAGAAATATAAGAAATTTTGGTATAATTTTTATCGCAGTTTATTTTTAATATAAAACATTGATATAAAATTATTTAAGGATACGTTTGAAAGTAAAGATTTAATAAATAATGATTGACCGATAATGTTACAAAAATAAAATTCAAAAACGTTACATTTGTAAGAAATAATTGTTTACTTTTGTAATCTCAAACAGATTGAAAATTAAAAAAAATTGAATGTATGTATATGGAATCAATAAAGGACAGATTGGCGCAAATTCTTAGGTCGAAAAATCTGACGGCATCACAATTTGCAGAACTTATGGAAATCCAGCCATCGAATGTGTCTCATTTGTTAAACGGAAGGAATAAACCAAGTCTTGATTTTTTGATTAAATTGAAGGAAATTTTTCCGGAATATAACTTCGACTGGATAATTCTTGGAAAGAAACCCATGACTCATGTTGAAAATTCATCGAATATTTCACAAACAAAGTTGTTTGATGAAAAAAATGTCAGTGAAGAAACAAATGATGTCTTAGAATTTCCAATTGATGGGAATGATACTTATATCACGGATAATCAACATTTTGAACATAAAAGCGAAATGGAGAGTCATAAAAATACAGCAGAAAAACTCATTATTTTATATAAGGACAGGACTTTTGAATTTTTTGATGCCCGTTAGCGAGGCCTTTGGTATGGTGCGTTCGCAAATATTATTAAATATGTTGTCATTGAAATTTTTTTTTGATTATCTTTGCCATCTGATAAACATGAAAGATGAGTTATGTCTAAAGAATTGTTTTTCAATGAGTTTGATATATTTATTAAGCAATATAAGAGGGTTGTAATAGTGTCGCATGTCAATCCTGACGGCGATGCAATCGGGTCATCGTTGGCTTTTTATTTTTTCCTCTTGAAATTTGGGATAGAGGCAAAAGTGATTATTCCTAATGATTATCCTTCGTTCTTGTCGTGGATGCCAGGAATTAACCAGATTCTTTTGTATGATAAAAATGCTGAAGAAGGTGTTGAGTATTTGAATAATGCTGATTTGATTTGTTATTTGGATTTCAATTCACCTGCCCGTACTGGATTGATACACAATGATTTACGCCATTGTAAGAAAACTCCTAAACTTTTGATTGACCATCATCGTGACGCTGATTATTCACAATTTGTCAGATATATTTCTGAAATTGAAACTTCAAGTACATCTGAACTTGTTGCCCAACTTATTCAGTCACAAGGATTTGATAAATATTTGGATGATAATATTGCCACAAGTCTGCTCGTTGGAATAATGACAGACACTGGGTCGTTTGCACATTCAGTTTATCATCCTGAGACGTTTGAGATTTGCAGTAAGTTGATTACGCCTACTGTCAATTATCCATTGATACACAATAAGATATATAATACTTTTTCTGAGAATCGTTTGCGGTTGCTCGGATTCTGCATTAGTGACAGAATGACGATTTTACATGAATATAACACCGCTTATATCTACTTGACAAAATCTGATTTGGAGTCTTTTTCTTATCAAGTTGGTGATACTGAAGGCGTTGTGAATTATCCGTTGATGATAGATGATATTAAGATGTCGGTGCTTATCACTGAGCGTCAAGGTGTTATAAGATTTTCATTCAGGTCGAAAGGTGAATTTTCAGTTCATGAATTGGCAAAAAAACATTTTGGAGGTGGGGGGCATACAAATGCAGCGGGAGGAACTATGGATTGCCCTATAAATCAAGCAATTGAGAAATTCATCAGTATCTTGCCCGAATATAAAGATATGCTTAACGATGGAAAATAAAGTTATACATAACATACTGTTGTCATTCTTGTTTTTCTTTTTTTTGACATCGTGCAATGATATTGAAAATAAAGGGAATGTAACTAAAAGCATTGATTATCAACAACAAAAAGAAAGCATTGAAAAGGCGAACAGGTATTTGGTGGCTAAGGAATCCGAGGAAATAAACGATTACATTGAGCGTCGCGCCTTGAAGTTTGAAAGAAGTGGCACCGGTCTGGCGTATTGTGTTGTCATACATGGTGGTGGAGTGCAAGTCAAACGAAATGAAACAATATCAATGGATTATGAGACACGTCTTTTGACCGGCGATGTGTTGTATTCTTCTAAAAAAGACGGAATTAAGACTTTTGTCGTCGGCAAAGGTGGCGTTGAAAGCGGACTTGAAGAAGCTGTGCTAAATATGCATCATGGTGATGTTGCTGAGATTGTCATTCCCTCGCATCTTGCGCACGGATTGATTGGCGACGGCAATAAGGTTCCTCCAAGAGCTACCTTGATATATAAGATAAAGATATTATAACTAATTGATTTTTAATAAATAAACTATCATGAAAAAATTATCATTATTAACAGTTGCATCTTTATTGATGCTTACGATTGTGACCAGCTGCGGCAATAAAAGCCAATATCCTGGCTACAAAACAACAGAAAACGGTCTTGATTATCAATTCTATGTACAAAACGAAGGCGAACTGCCACAAGTCGGTGATTTAGTTGAAGTTACATTGGCTTGCAATGTAAATGACACAACAGTCATCATTCCAAATGCGAAGAACATCTTGAAATTGGCTGAACCTCAGTTCCCGAGCGACTTTATGGAAGGTATCGCTATGATGCACAAAGGCGATTCTGCCTCTTTCATAGTAAACATCGATTCAACATTTAAGTATATATTCCGTGTCCCGACACTCCCTGAAGAATTCAAAAGCACCGATGTCATGAAATTTGATGTCAAAGTTAATGATTTCTACCCGGAAAGCGAGTATATCAATAAAATGATAGAGACCATGAAGGCTAAAGATCCCGAGAAGACAGCCGCTGCTGCCTCCGAATTGCAGGAATATTTGAGTGCAAATGGTGTTACAGCAACTCCCACAGCATCAGGACTTTACTACGTTATGAGCAAAGATGGAAATGGTGAGATGCCTGTAAAGGAAAACATGGTGAAGGTTCATTACACAGGAAAACTCCTTGATGGTACAGTGTTCGACTCCTCGGTCGAAAGGGGAGAGCCGATTGAATTTCCTCTTGGTGTTGGCTATGTGATTCCTGGTTGGGATGAAGGTATTGCGTTGATGTCAAAGGGCGAAAAAGGAGTTCTTTATATTCCTTGGTTCCTCGGGTATGGTGACAGAGGCGCCGGCGGACTCATCCAGCCGTATGCAAACCTCGTGTTTGAAGTCGAATTGGTTGATTTTGAATAAAATATCATGAAAACAAAGCTGCCATATATATTAATAGGTGTAATTTCACTTTTCATCACATCATGTAAAAACCCCGCTTTCAGTGGGTTTGAAAAAATGGATGATGGAACGTATATGAAATTTTATCGTGTTAATAATCAATCCGATAAACCTAAAATTGGTGATTATGTCTCAGTGGAGATAAATCAGTTCTATGGCGATTCTCTTGGCTACTCAACAAATGAGGAATATGGCCGTCCGATGCGCTACGAACTGCTGGAGCCATTCTTTGTCGGAGATGTTATGGCAGCTTTGTTGAATATGCATGTCGGTGACTCCGCGACTGTCGCGTTTGTCATTGATTCTCTTTGTCTTAAGACATACGGCATGAAATCGTTGCCTGAGTATTTTATTTCAGGAATGCCGGTTTATGTTGATATTCATCTAGTTGAAATTATCACGGCTGAACAGATGGAAATTGAAAGAAAGAAGGAGATTTCTGATAGAAAAATAAATGATCAGAATATTCTTTCAAAATATGTTTCAGATGGGAATGTCATTACAGAAGATGGACTTATTGTATTGAATATCAATGGTAATAAGAAAAAACTTGCAGTTGAAGGTGATATTTTGATGATTCATTTCAGACTGCATTCTTTGGATAATGATACAATAATTGATTTGTTTGATGGCGAACCTGTTGCTGTGAGATGCGGTGATTTGGCCCTCGGAATTGGTTTTGATGAGGCCATGCGTCTTGTTCCGGAAGGTGGCAGTGGCAGTTTTGTCATTCCGTCGTCTTTGGCTTTTGACAGCATTGGTTTTGAAGATAATATCCTTCCTTACACGTCATTGCATCTTGATGTGGAAATGGTTGATATTATGACAATTAAAGAATATGAAGAAGAACAAAAACGCCTGAAAGATATTGAAGAAGCGGAAGCTCAGAAGCGTCTTGAAATGGAACCGCAGATGATCTCTGATTTTGTTGAAAAACATGACGTGAGAGTTGAACCGACTTCGTCTGGTTTGTATTATCTTGAAATACAATGTGGTACGGGTGATTCTGTTGAAAATGGAGATTTGGTGTCAATTCACTATAACCTCTATAATCTCGACGACAAACTCATTGAAACGAGTTATGGCGGCGAGCCTTTGCAGTTTGTTTATGGGGATGGTGAAATGGTTCCTGGCATCGAAGAGGCGGTGTCATATATGAGGAGAGGCGGGAAGGCCACAATCATTGTCCCGTCGAGAATCGGATTTGGTGGAGTGGCGATAGATGATGACCTGCCTGCCAACTCAACAGTCGTGTTTGACATTGACTTGGTTGATATACAGAAAAATAATTAAACTTTATTCCGAATAATATACTTCTTTGTCGGCATGATACGTGTCGATGGCGGTGATTATCGCCATACAGCTCCATACCGGAATTGCGAGTTTGTCTGTGTCAAGGAAATTATTCAGTATTCCATGCACGAAATATCCGATTAGCGCCAATGTTGAAGCCAATACAATAACTCTCGATTCTTTATTCTTTGCTCTCTTATATGTCGTGAGTCCGGTGTAAATCATCACAACGACGAGAGAAATGACTAATAATGAGCCGATTACGCCCATCTCGGCCAAAGCGCCGATATATTCGCTGTGGGCGTTGCCGCCGTCTCCTTCGTTGGTCGTGATGATAGTCTTGTTCCTTGATTCCTGAAATGGTGCGTAAACGAACTGGTAAGTGCCAGGCCCCCAGCCGAAAAACGGCCTCTCCTTGAAAAGCCTGAACGCTGAGTTCCAACGGTTTATACGCTCAAGATTCGACGCGTCTGTTGAGATATTTGTGATTGACTGGATGTTTTCCACAAGATTCCCTGATGCGTCTTGGTCATTGCGCTCAAGTGCATCAAAAATCTGCTGCTGGAACGCAAAGAACAGTCCGACTAAAACGACAACGGTCGTGGCAATATATTTGAATTTTATTTTTAACAATACGCAAATCAAAACACCAACTGCTGCAATTATGCTTATCCATGATGCGCGGCAGAATGACAGAACCAATGCGGTGAGTAACAGACACGAAATCAACAAGATGGTTGTTTTTTTTGTCTTGCTGATCTTCGGCATGAAAAGGTATGCGATACAAAGTACAATGTAAACAGCCAGGGCAGCCCCGTATGCGGTGTGGTCGTTGTAAAACGGTGTCATTACCCAGTGCGCCGACTTCCCGCTAAATCCGTTCATGGCATGGTTGGTTATTGTGTATAACACAACGATGCAAAGCCCTGCGATGTAAAACCAAACGAATCTGTTGATGTTCCTCGGGTTTTTGAAAAGGATGGCGCACATGAAATACGCCGGAATGACAAACCACAACCTTGAAACGATGTATTTGATTGAAACCAAAGGCATTTCACTTGTTATCGTGGTGAAAATCATCCAGATAAACATCAGATATATCACTATGGATATAGGGTGTCTCGCGATTTTTCTGTCGTATTTTCGTTCGTATATCAACTTGATTATGAATAGAAAAAGCATACATGCCAGCAATGGCTCTGCCGGTATTGACACCGCCAATCCCGAGTCGGTAAGATTTATTACGACAGATAGCGGAGTGATAAATGCAGTGAATAACAATACTTTATCCATCGAATAGATGAACGAAAGCAATACGCCAAACAGAAGCGGCAGCGAAAAGATTGCGAGCGTGTCTTTTTTTATAAAAAAATACATGCCAATTGCGACGAATATCGCCGCAATCAGATATAATTTGCTTGTTGTCTTGACCTTATCTGAAAACATTATTTGGAGCTTGTCCTGTTGTGTTCAATGGCGTAAATTACAAGTGTTGAAAGTATGCATGCAGACAACGCACACAGAACCACAATAATCCAGCGGACAGGATATGACTTCTTGTCTGACGGATATGGTGATGAAATGATATTTGAGTGGGTGAGATTGGCTTGGTATTTTCTGATGTACTGTTCGTATTCTTCTCTTACTTCACTGTAAACTTCGCTCTCTGCAAGAAGTTTGTCGTTTATATCTATTACTTCCGGCCCGTATGTTTCAAGATTTTCCTTTAGTTCGGCGACGCGCGATGAGTTGCCGTTTGCAATGGCTCTCGTAATTTCTTTCGTTTGTTCTGGAACGCTTATGATCCCATAGTTCGATGCAATTTCATTGAGTCTGTCTTTCAATGAATCAATGTACCTGTCGTAATTTGCAATTTCAGCCTTGAATTGGTCGACATATTCCAAATGTTTGAGTTTCTGGAGGCTTCTGACTTTCAAGTCATATAGTCTGATGATGTCGTTCACCATCGCACATGCTATTTCCGGATCTTTGTCTTTTACGCTTATTTTCACGGCATCGTAAGGGGTTCTTGAAATGCTGACGTTGGTTCTGTATTCGTTGTAAAGTGCTGTCTTATAATATTTGTAATCCTTGTCAATCTCATAATGCTCGTCGAGATTGAAATCACTGATGACGCTGTCAATTATGTCCTGCGACTGAATGACCTGAAGCATCTGCTCTGTGTTGGTTTCATCAGAAAACTCCCAGATGTTGTCGGGGTAGAGAACTGCTTCTGATTTGTACATGGGAGTGATGAAATATGAACTTGAAAACACGGCACCGATGATAGCGGCAGCTATTGTGATGATAATGATGTGTTTTTTCCATTTGCCGATTACTTTCATTAATGAAGTGTTGTCAAAATACTTATCCATAAATTTCTTTAATTTGAAAAATTATTTAATGTGTTATTTTGTCTATATTATTGATTTATAGTGTATTAACATGCTGCTGTAAATGATTGATACAGCCGGCGTGTCAACTGATAAACAATTGCCAAAAATAGTGAAAAAACCGATACAATTTAAAAACAGTTGATTATTTTTTAATGTTTTTCATGGACGAGATGGCGAGGTCTTTTATTTCTTTGTAGTCTAACATTCTCGTAATAAATGCAAGCAGAATGCAAATCGCAAAAGAAATGCCGAAACCTGTCAGCCAATTTTCGGTGTTTCGAGATACTAAATATGTTGATAAGGATATTGTCGAGATAAACGCTAATAGTCTGAGCCAGAATGAAATGCCCAAACATAGCTTGAATGTTTTCTTGGCGATGAAGAATTGAATGACGCATGTTGCGAACTGAACACACAGACTCGTGAATGCGGCTCCAACTGCTTGAAAATGAGGAATGAAGATGAAATTCAACGTGAGATTGATAACAACGCCACACGCCGCAACAATGTTTAACTGCCGTAAATTGCCATTGGCAGTCAGCAGCGTCCCGAAAATGTAAGTTACTGATATTGAGACAAAACTTCCCATCAAGATTATAAGAATCTTTGAGGATTCCGATATTCTGTACTGAAAAGCTTCAAGCGGTTCGAATTCTTGTTGCGGATAAAGCAGTTCCATGAATTCCCTGCTGTAGAAGATGCAAAGGACCGCAATCACGCAGGTCATGGAAAGAATAATGCTAAATGATTGCTTTATAAGTCCTTGCAAATCACCGTTCTCTTTGATTACTGCTGCAAAAAGCGGAAGCAGTATTACCGAGAACAAATACGAAATGTTGTTTCCGGCGTCAAAGAGACGATATGCACGTGCGTAAATTCCGGTTTGTGTCGCGGAAATGTCTTCCGGCAGAATCCTTTCAATCAAAACAGGCTCCAACCTGTTGTAAAAACTCATCAACAGTACCAAAAGGGCGTACGGAAGGCTCTTCTTGATAATCATGATCACAAACGGAATGTTGATTCTTATTGTAAGTTTGCCGGTGTGCTTCAATACGATTGCAACCGCAATAATCAATGTAACTACGTATGAGAATGTCTGCGAATAGATGAACCAATACATGTTGAAGTCTTCTCTCGGAAACAATCCCGACCAAAGCAAGAAACTGCAAATCAGTATCATCAGTATTCGGTCGAGTACCGATAACATGCTGTCGGTCTTGAAAAGAAGCAGTGCTGAAATATTGGACCTGACATATAAAATGAATGACAGCAGTACTTGATTTAATCCGACGATAGCCAGAATCTTCATCTGTTCTCCCCTGTAGCCAATAATCCAACCAACGAAAAAGATGACTGTGACATATAAGAGCGTGAGAAATATCTTCGCCTGTGAGATGCCGACGAAATGTTTCGCGAGCAACTGGTTGTTCTGCGCGATGTTTCTGCTGTTGAAATTTGTAAGACCAAGGTCAAGCAATATGTAGAATAGGTACGAAAACTGCGAAATTGCAAGATACAGCCCGTATGATGTGTCGCCGACAGTGTTTTGTACGGCGGCGTCGATGCCCAAAATCCAAAATGGCTTTATCAAAAGATTGATAAAGAGCAAGAATATTATGTTTTTTAGGAATTTATTGTTCATCGTCATCCAAACGGATATAATCTTCTGTTATTGCAATTGTGGTTTAATAATCTTTTAAAAAACGGTGCAAAGATAGTTCATTTAACAATAAAATCGTATATTTGCACTTTAATTTTTGGTATGAATAAGGAAAAACATCAATGCGACAGTGTTGCAGAAGAGTTGATTGATGATGAAAAAAATCTCATCTTGCTTAATGATGACGTGAATACCTTTGATTATGTGATAGATACGTTGATTGAGGTGTGCGGACATACTATGGAACAGGCTGAGACATGCGCTTGGATTACTCACTACAAAGGCAGGTGCGCAGTGAAATCAGGCTCGTTTGATGAACTTAAACCTTATTATGATTGTTTGTTAAATCGTCATCTTTTAGCGAGAATACAATGAAGTCAGGAACATTTTCAGAACAGGATAGATTGGATGTCGAAAAGGCTTATGAGACTCTCATTCAGTCGGTTAGCCAGACGATGACTCGAGATGAAATTGATTATATTTCAAGGGCATTCGACCTTTGCCGCGAGAAATACGCTGATGTCTTGATGGATTCCGGACGCCCCTTGCTGTTGCATTGCCTCGACGTTGCTCAAATCGCATATTCCGAACTGGGAATGAAAAGCAAGACTGTCGTCAGCGCACTGCTTCATAATATTACAAGATACACGGATGTCACCATAGACCAGATTAAAGAGCAATTTGGCGATAGAGTGGCTTTGATACTCAATGATTTGGAGAAGGTAATGGCTCTGGATATGACGCATATCTCCACGCAGTCGGATACTTTCCGGAAACTCTTCCTTTCGATTATCGACGACATTCGCGTTGTGATGCTTGTCATCGCTCACAGCATTGACAGTTGCCGACATCTTGATGATGTTGATGATATGACTGACAATCAAGGTCTTGTGTATAGAAAACGATTGTCCAGATTCTTTGACCAGTTGAAATATATAGTCATTCCCATTGTTCATCGACTTGGTTTGTATAACATCAAGAAGATTTTTGAGGAATCGGTGATGATGTATGAGAATCCTGTTGAATATCAGCAGATTAAGGAGAAAATCAGTATCTCGCGTGTGCGTCAGGAAGAAAATATGGCTGATTTTCTCAAACCTGTTCGGAAAGGTCTTGTTGAGGAAGGCATCGATGCGAATATCAAATGGCGCACAAAGTCAATTCCGTCGATTTTTGCGAAAATGAAAGCTCAGGATGTTCCTTTTGAACAGGTTTACGACTTGTTTGCGGTCAGGATTATCATAAATAACTCAAAGGGGGCTGGTGAAAAAGCGGATTGCTGGAAAGTATATTCCATTGTCACAGACTTGTACCAACCCAATCCGAAACGTCTAAGGGATTGGATTACAACGCCTAAGGCCTCTGGATACGAGTCGTTGCACACCACAGTGAAGTACGGCGACTACTGGGTTGAAGTCCAAATCCGCACGCAACGCATGGATGATAATGCCGAGAAAGGCACAGCCTCTCATTGGCTCTATAAAAGCGGAAATGACAAACGTCAGACAGCTGATGAGTGGCTTAACCAGATTCGCGAAATCATGGAGAATGCTGACGGGCAGAATGACAATAATCCTCTTGATGACAGCCGCGCAAAAAAAGGAAAGACTGATAAGATATTCATTATCACGCCTCAAGGCGATGTCAAACAGCTCCCCGTAGGCTCTACAATCCTTGATTTCGCATTTGAGGTTCATACTCAGGTGGGCAGCCATTGCATCGGTGCACGTGTGAACGGGAAGATGCAGCCGATAAGATTCGAGCTTAATAACGGCGACCGTGTTGAGATTCAGACAAGTAAGAAACAGGTGCCAAAGGCCGATTGGCTGAATTATGTCACAACGGAAAAGTCAAGGTCGAAGATAAAACGCTATCTCAAAGATCTTGAGATGAAAGAGGCTGAACTCGGCAGCGCAATGTTCCACCGAAAACTGAAAAACTGGAAAATCGTATTTAATGATAAGATTTTCAACGAATTGCTGAGTTATTATGATTGCGAGTCGGGAATTGAGTTTTATCACAAAATAGCTACGGAACAGATTGACCTCGCTGACACGAAAGCCTATATCCTGACTTTGATTGATGACGCGAAAGATGCTCACCAAGACAAGGCGGATGACGAGGTCAAAAAAGACAAAACCGTTGAAAATAAGAATGATACAATAAACATCGGGGCGAATATCAAGGGCCTTGCCGTCAAGATGGCTGGATGTTGCAATCCGATAAAAGGTGATGATGTGTTTGGATTTCTGAGTGTCGCTGGCGCGTTGACAATTCACAGAAACGACTGCTCAAATGCAAAGGCTCTCAGGAAACGCTACCCTTATCGTGTCGTTGATGTCGATTGGATGGGGGGTGACAGTTCGAGGGCTGCCTTGAAAATAACCGCCAAGGATAACTTCGGGATGCTCAGCGATATTACCGATGTGATGAAACAAATGGAAATCAACATATTAGATGCCAATATGAAAACACAAAACGGTCTTTATGAAGGCCGCTTTGTGGTACAGATATCAAGTGTGAATCTTCTCGAACAACTGATTCGTAAATTACGTGACCTGCACGGTGTGACAGATGTTCAGAGGATTGATTTATAAGCTGTTACTTTGTCATAATATCAATAATCTCTGTGTCGGTGCTTCTCATTCCGATGCTCCCGAGCAGTCCGACGTTCTTTATCGTGTCTTCGGCATCAGTGCCGATGATGCCGTCGCCGGATTCAAGGTTGTTGCCGTCTTTGCACATTTTGTAGCCCATGATTCCAGCCTCGACGGAAGCGGCGATTTTGGCTGCACAAGAAGACTTGGCTCCATCGCAGATTATTCCGGAAATTGTTGATACAGAGTTGATAAGGGTGTGCTCGATGACTTCAACAGGCTCGCCGAGAAGGTATGCGATTCCGCATCCGGCGGCACATCCTGCGCTCACGGCCCCGCAATAGGCGGAAAGCCTGCCGATGCGCGTCTTCTGGTGAATTGCGGTGAGGTTTGAGACGACAAGGGCGCGGTAAAGTCTGTCATCGTCGATGTTATATTCTTCTGCATAAGTCGCAACAGGCATAGAAACAGTGAGCCCCTGATTGCCACTCCCGGAATTGATGATGACGGGAAGCTCGCAGCCGTTCATTCTCGCGTCTGAACCTGCCGCCGCTCTCGCCCTCGCCTTCGTCATGACATCACAACCGCAGTTTTTCAGCAGGGTGCTTCCGATATTGGCTCCCCAGCTATTCCTCAAACCTTCGTCAGAAATATTTCTGTTGTACTTTAACTGAGTGCCGATAACTTCTTTAATATCAGCAATATCAACGCTGTCTGCGAAATCAACAATGCCTCTTATGCTCAGGCAACTTCTGTCTGTGAGTTTCTTGCTCGGCTTGCTGATTGACTCGCACTGGAAAAGTATTTTCTCGTCTTTCTGAATGCGGACAATGTTGGTGTGGAATCCTGAAATCCTCACTTCGGCGCGGTGCTCGCCCTTGAAAGCGACGATTGTCACGTCAAGTTGTTCGGTCGTGTCAACGTGTTTGACTTGTATTGGAGTGGTTTTGAGGAATTTTTCTGTTTCTTTTTTCTGCTCGGCTGTCACGTTGGCGATGACTTCAAGGGCTTTGCTTGCATCTCCTGCAACAATTCCGACTGCCGCCGCCGCTTGTATCCCCTTCATTCCGTTGGTGTTAGGGACGATAACGCTTTTTACATTTTTGATTATGTTGCCGCTTGCAAGCACTTCCACGCGATCTGGCATCGTGCCTAATACTTCACGTGCCTTCGCTGCCGCGTATGCAAGACAAATAGGCTCTGTACATCCCATCGCTGGAACTAATTCTTCTTTCAAGATGTTGATATACAATTGATAACGAGAATCCGTCTTTTCCATTTTATTGTGTTTTGTTGTTAATTACTCTTACTTATTTCCATTGAGATGACTTCAATGTCACCGTTTTCCGGACTTATCTCAATCCACGTGTTATCTTCGCTGAACCACTTGTATTGCGATCCGATTCGGATGATGAAATCGTTAATGTCCTGATTTTCAGGGACCGACACTGTGAAACCGCCATTCTTTCCGTTTGCTGAACCGAATGACACGTACATGGTGTGTCTTTCTGTTCCGAGATTTCTTGCTTTAATCAACAGATAATTGTTTCTGCGCGTCGTGACATCTATCGGTTCAAATGTGAAACGCTGTGTCTGGTTGGATGTGATGGATGTCGGCTCCGAAAGCAGATTTGCAAGTTTGTTGGCAATCAGAATCTCGTTGATTTCTTTCACTTTGTCAGAAGGGTAGGAGTTGCCTGTGTTTAAGTTGATTGCTTTCGTGTAGAAGTCAATTGCCTTGTCGTAATTCTTGCCTTGGAATTGCGCATCTGCCTTGGCGATGAATGAGTTATATTCGTTTTGCAGCGCTGACAGCCTGAGGTCTTCTAACTGTTGTGCGGCGGCAAGCTGCTGTGAGGCAGTTTCATCGCCTGGCTTGTTGGCCAAGGCTATGTTAAACTGTTTCAACGCTTCCTGAAAATTCTCCGCAGTCATCGCCTGGCTTCCTGCATTCATGGCGATTCTGTAATTCTCCGCTTTCTGAAGTTGTATCTCTTCATAAAAACCTTCAATGACTTTCAGCTGTGCCAAAGCAGTCGCGTTGTTTGGGTCAAAAGTCAAAAGTTCATTGAATGTCTGTTCCGATTCGGCATATTTTTTATCGGCAAGCTGCTGATTGCCAATGTCAATCATGTTTTGAATTGTGGCTTTGCGTTGTTTCTCGGCCTCAATCGCGGCGAGCCTTTCCTGCTCTTTGGCAAGTTGTTGCTGACGGAGAAGACTTCTCTGCGCCTCTTCTTTTTTGGAAACAGCCTCATGGTTGCCGGGCTTCAACTCCAAAGCCTGGTCGTAGTAAGAAATCGCGAGTTCGAAATTGCCAAATCCTTCAGCATTGGCACCTTTGCTGATTAATGCGGCAAAATCATTGTCTAATTTTGCCTTGGCTTTCTGAATGTTGAGATAATCGGCACTGTTCACAATCTCATCAATTCTTGCAATCATGCCTTGTGAATAAGAATCATCTGGAATCACGGCCAAAGCTGCTTGATAGGCGAGTTTCGCCTCGTCATATGACTGATCCTCATAGAGTGCATCGGCCTCTCTTATCTTCGCTTCGTAGCTGTCCGCGATATTTTTCTTTGACTGTAGCGAGGAAATTATCGCCGGAATTTCTGTGTCTTCCGGAAAAATATCTAGTGACTGTTGGTAATATTCGATTGCGTCGGAATATTTTTTTCGCAGCTCATATTCGTGACCAAGTGCCTTAAATCTTTCATATTCAGATACTTTGAGATTATATGCGTCATTTTTGTCTTTGGCTTCCTTGAGTTTTGCCTTGGCTGCGTTGTTGCTCGGATAAAGTTTCAAGGCCGACTCATATTGCATGACGGCTTCCGCGAGTTTCTCTTCTTTCAGAAGTTTGTCGCCAAGTGCGATTTTCGCATCGAACGCGTCTAACTTTTCTTTTTCATCCTGAAGAGTCTTTGAAATTATTGCTTTCTGATTCAGTGCATACTCATCATCTGATTTGATATTCAATGCGTTATTGTATTCAACAAGCGCATTGCCCAATTCGCCGTTTTTGTGATATTCATCAGCTTTGTCGATGTGTTCAAAGAATTTCTCTTCTTTTCTGCTTTCTTCACGAATGGCTTGAAGGGTCTTGTCGAGCTTTTTTTTCGCATTGGCATCATCGGGTTTCAAGCGCAGAGCTTCTTGGTAACAAGTCTTCGCCTTTATGTAATTTTTGTTCGCAAACTCGTTGTCGCCCGAAGCCATCACCGATTGATAGGTCTGTGTTTCCTCTTGAGCGATTGCATAATTGTCTGTAAAACAAAAAGTTATAAAAATCAGTGTGACTATTATCTTAATCGGTCTAAGCATATTTGATGTCAAGTGTTTATATGTTTGTGTTGATTTTTCCGTCTTTTATCGTGAGTATTCTGTCTGCCATTTTCGCCAAGTCGTTGTTGTGTGTTACGATGACAAAAGTCTGTCCTGTTTTTTCCCTCAACTTGAAGAATAACTCATGAAGTTCTTTTGCGTTTTGTGAGTCCAGGTTGCCTGATGGTTCGTCGGCGAGTATGACTGCAGGGTCGTTTATCAGTGCTCTTGCCACGGCGATTCGCTGCTGTTCTCCGCCTGAAAGCATTGACGGCTTGTGGTTTGCTCTGTCTGTAAGTTTCAAGTATTCAAGGAGTTGAAATGCTTTCTCGTGTGCTTCTTTTTGAGGTTTGCCTGCGATGAATGCCGGGATGCAGATGTTTTCCAATGCGGTGAATTCCGGCAGCAGATGATGGAACTGAAAAACGAAGCCTATGTTTCTGTTACGGAAAGCTGCCAGTGTTTTCTGATTCATTCCATTGATGCTCGTGCCGTCAAAAACAACATCACCTTTGTCGGCTTTTTCGAGCGTCCCGATGATTTGGAGAAGGGTGGTCTTGCCTGCGCCTGACGCACCGACGATGGTGACAATCTCCCCGTTATCAATCTGGAAATCAATGCCTTTGATAACTTCAACCTTGCCAAAAGATTTATAAATTCCGTTAGCCTGAATCATCTTCAAATTTTTTGCAAAGGTAACAAAAATCTTGTGAGAAAAGATGCTTGAATTAAATAATTGTTACGTGGATTTTGCTAATTTTTTCTGTTTTTTCTTTCTTCTCTCGCTTCTTTTCTTTGTGCCTTTCTGAGGGCTTTCTCGTTGGCTTTCTCCACGTAACGTGGGTTATCTCCTTTATAATGATACTCTTCGCGTATTAAATCTTCAAGATTCTCGTTGAAAACGTATGTCAGTCTGAATGTGAAAAGGTTGTTGTGCTGGTTGAATGGCCCCAGTATTTCACCTTTGATGTTTGGCCATGAACGTGTCCCGATAGGGTTGATGGAGTATGAATAACGTGCTCCGAGTTTCAGACGTTTCCAGATGCGAATCTTGACGTCGGCAATGATGTTAAACTCATCGCGGGTATATTCCCCGCTGTATAAGGTTATCGGGCTTTCTTTCTCATGCGCGTATTCTTTGATGCTCATCAAGCGTGCATACGAAACACCGACGCCAACCGAAGCGAACTTCTTGTCTGTGAGATATAAAATCAACGGCACCTCGCCGTAATTCAGACTCATGTTGTATTCGCCTGTCACTTTTGTCTCCTCGCCAAACCAAATGATGGTCTCACCGTCTTTATATTTCTTGCCTTGCAACGCGCCTTTTTGGTTGAACAGCACTTCAAGCGACAGTTCCATGCTGAAATTGTTCTTTTTGAAAATAGGTGTCAACACGCCGACACCGGCATGCACGCCCTTTTTGTAAAAACCCATCATTTGGTCGCCGTCAACCTGACAGATGTTCAATCCGACAAATGCTTCTCCTTGAAACAATTGTGCTTTGGTATTGTTTGAAATGCCTGCGAATATGGTGAATAATACAATAAATAAAATTTTCTTCATGAGTATGATTTTATTTCCTTTTGCCTTAACGGAAAACATGCCGTTTTATTTCATCGAAAGACTTATTCTTTTCCTCGCGACATCGACTTCGGTCACGGTCACTCTGACCTTCTGGTTCAGCTTCACGACCTGGTTTGGGTCGCTGATGAATTTGCTCGACATCTGGCTGATGTGAACCAATCCGTCCTGATGCACTCCGACATCGACGAAGCAGCCGAATGCCGTGACATTTGTTACGATGCCGACTAATTGCATGCCTTGCCGTAAGTCGTTGATTGTGCGTATGTTCTTGTCAAATTCAAATGTCTCGAACGATTTTCTTGGGTCACGGCCCGGTTTCTCAAGTTCGGAAATGATGTCGTTTATCGTCTCGATGCCAAATTCTTTCTCGATGAACTCTTTCGGGTTTATTTTCGCGATAAGCTCTTTGTTGCCGATCAGTTCGCTGACTTTGACATTGAGTCTTGATGCCATTTTCTCGACGATGTGGTAACTTTCCGGGTGCACTGCGCTGTCATCGAGTGGTTGCGCCGCGCCGTGAATCCTCAGGAATCCCGCGCATTGCTCGAATGCCTTGCTGCCCAGTCGCGGAACATCAAGTAGCTGTTTTCTGCTCTTGAAGCCTCCGTTGTCATTTCTGAATTTCACTATCGAGCTTGCGAGTTGCGGTCCGACGCCGCTGACGTACGACAGGAGCTGCTCGCTGGCGGAATTGAGTTCCACGCCGACGGCATTCACGCAGCTCTCGACGACATTGCCGAGCTCGTCACCAAGCATCTTCTGGTTCACGTCGTGCTGATATTGCCCGACACCGATTGACTTCGGGTCGATTTTCACGAGTTCGGCCAGCGGGTCCATCAGCCGGCGGCCTATGCTCACAGCGCCGCGCACCGTGATGTCGTATTCGGGGAACTCGTCGCGTGCGACCTTGCTCGCGGAATAAACGGAGGCCCCGCTCTCGTTCACCATGACGGCGGTGATGTCGCGGTCGAACTTTATGCTCTTGATGAAGTCTTCCGTCTCGCGTCCCGCAGTGCCGTTGCCGATGGCGATGACCTCGACTTTATACGCCTGAACAAGGTATCTTATCTTCGCGGCTGCGGCGTGTGTCTCGTTTTGCGGTGGGTGAGGGTAGATGGTCTCATTGTGAATCAATGCGCCGTATTCGTTGAGAATCACCACTTTGCAGCCCGTGCGGAAGCCCGGGTCAAGGGCGAGGACGCGTTTCTGACCTAAAGGAGCAGCAAGCAGAAGTTGCCGCAGGTTCTCGGCGAAGACTTTCACCGCGACTTCATCGGCCTTCTGCTTGTAAAGCGCACGGATCTCGGTCTCAAGCGAAGGTTCGAGAAGACGCTTCCATGCATCGTCGATGGCATCCTGGACCAGGTCGGTACTGGCATTGTCGCCCTTCAGGAAAATGTTGTCCAAAGTCTTCAGCGCGTCTTCATCGTTGATGTTGAGTTTGACCCTGAGCAGGCCATCTTCCTCGGCTCGGAACAACGCCAGAATCCTGTGTGACGCCGCCTTGGAAATCGGCTCGCTGAAGTCGAAATACTGCTTATATGTCTGAGCCTCAGCCTCTTTGCCTTTGACTAACGATGATTTTATGATGCCGTTTCTGTGATATATGTCACGGATTTTGTTGCGTCCCTTTATGCTTTCCGACACCCATTCCGCCATGATGTCGCACGCACCTTTCAAAGCTTCTTCTTCGTTGTTGACATCTTTCTCCTTATTAATATAGCGTTTTGCGAGACTGTTCACGTCGTCGCTGTTTTGCGACATGATGAGTTTTGCGAGCGGCTCAAGTCCTTTCTGACGTGCTATCTCAGCCCTCGTCCTGCGCTTCGGCTTGTATGGAAGATACAGATCCTCAACGTCTTGCATCGTCTGCGCCTCGTTGATCTGCTTTTCAAGCTCGGGTGTAAGTTTCTCTTGTTCGGAAATTGATTTCAGCACAAATTCCTTGCGTTTGTCTAATTCGTCGAGCTGTTCGATGCGTTTCTTTATGTCGGCGACCGTCTCCTCGTTCATCGTGTTTGTCATCTCCTTGCGATAACGCGCGATGAACGGCACGGTCGCGCCTTCGCTTAGAAGTTTTATGACGTTTTCAGCGACTCTTTCGCTTACGTTGAATTCCCTTGCTATTTGATTGATGTGGCTCATATTTGTTGTTCTTTGTTCCAAATGCTCCAAGCTGCGTCTGCTTGTATGTGTAACATTTTCAATCCGTTATATGTACTCGCGCCTCTTGTTACACCTTTCTTTAAAAATAATGTCTCTCCAGGATTGTAAATCAAGTCTATCAAAACGTTCGATGAGTTGATTGTGTCATACGGAATGTCCGCGCATTCGTTGACGTTTGGATGCATCCCAAGTGGAGTGGCGTTGATAATCAGCTCGTTGTCATGGAAACCGATGGCTTTTAACTGAGTGTATGTCAGATTTCCTTCTGTGTTTGAATGTCTTGTAACAGTTTGATAATCAATATTCATTTTTTTCAGTGTGTACTGAACGGCCTTTGATGCACCTCCAGTCCCGCAGACTATGGCTCTGCTGATTTCTTTTTCTGATATAGCTTCTTTCAGAAGTTCTTGAAAACCAATGTAATCCGTGTTGAAACCATGCAATTTTCTGTCTGAATCTATTTTCACGGCGTTTACCGCCCCGATTTTTTCTGCATTTTCATCAACGAAATCAAGATGCCCGATTATTTCGTTCTTGTATGGATGTGTGACGGTGAATCCTTGCAGTTCTGGATTTGAGTCGATAATGTTCTCCAGCATGTCAAGACTTTCGATGTCAAAGTTGTCGAATTTACAGTCCAGACAATCGCTTCTGAATTTGTTTTCAAAATAATCCTTTGAATATGAATGCTTTAAAGGATGGCCGATCAGTCCGTAAAATTTCATTTGTTGTCTTTCTTTGCTGCCATTTTCTCGGTTAAGACAATGATTGCGGCACCAATCAGTAATATCACTATTGCTGTGGCGAAATGAATGTCAAATTCCGGCTTAAAATATTCATAACCAGTTACTTTCGCCTCGTTGCCGAAATATGTTATAACTTCGTTTTTCCAAGGCCAGATGATTGGCATCGAGCCAAGGATGAAGCCTGTGAGGAGCGATATCGTGATGTCGCGGTAGTTCTTGTAGATCCATGCAAGAAGGTGGGCGAAGGCGAGGAGTCCGGCCACCGCGCCAATGGCAACGGGTATCAAAACGCCGAGGTCAAGATTATTAACAGCCTGAATCATAACAAGTTGGTAGTTGCCCATAAGGACAAGGACAAACGATCCGGAAAGTCCTGGAAGAATCATCGAGCATGTCGCGACGGCTCCGCAGACCATGAGATATAGAAAGTTACTGTTTTCTTTCGCCGGTGTGCCGAAGGCGATAAACACTGCAATTGCCGTTCCAATGATGAATGAGACGATGGCTTTCCAATCCCATTTTTCAACGGTTTTCCCGACGTAATATATTGACGTTAAAATCATTCCGAAGAAAAACGACCACAGGTAAATAGGATAGTTCTTGAACAGGAAATCGAAGATTCTTGCGATTGTAAATATCGCAACGACTATGCCGATGCCGACGGAACAGAGAAACTTGAGGTCGGTGTGTTGGGCGAACTCCTTGAATTTCCCGGTGAAAAGCAGTCTCAGAGCTGTCAGGTTGAACGATTTCAGTGAGTTGACCAAGCGCTCGAAAATCCCGGTGATGAGTGCTATTGTTCCGCCCGACACGCCTGGGATGACATTGGCCGAGCCGATTCCAAGTCCTTTTAGGAAATTACTGATAAATTGATTCATAATTAGTTGATTGTGTTGTTCTTATTCTTAATTCTGTACTCCTCAATTAATTCCATGACTGATTCGTTGTTTGTCAGGCTTTCTGCGTCAAAGTTCAAGAACTCGATATGTCCATCGTAATCCAGATTCAATGCCATTTCAAGTGTCAGAAGTCCTGATTCATTTTCGTTTTCCGCGAAATGGAGGAATGCTTTCCTGTAGAGCAAAGGGGCGTTGTCTCCTAATGTGGCGAGTCCGCGGTTTATTGCTGCGAAAGCGTTTTCAGGGTCGTCTTTCAGGACGTGACATTCCATCAAGGCGATGTATGCGTTCTCGTCGTAAGGATCGATGTCAATGATGTCAAGAACAATCTTTATCGCCTTGTCATAATCGTTCAGTTTATTGTATTCCTCAGCAAGAACAAACATGTAATCAGTATTGTTCGGTGCGAGTGTGTGTGCGTGTTTGAGGAATTTTATCGCCGACAGCGGGTTGTTCTCGTCGCTCAGGATGAACCCGATTCCTGCGTATGCTTCAGGAAGGTTTTCATCGAGTTTCATGGCTTTTTTATAACATCTCATCGCTTCGGTGATGTCGCCGAGTTTCGCGTAGGCTTCACCGTTTAGGCATAGGAGAAGTGGTGTCTCGGCGTTGTAACGTGTCGCTTCGTCCACGATGACGAGTGTCTCTTTGAATCTTCCTGTCTCGTTGTATGCCGTGGCGATGTCGCTGTAAGCCTTCTTGTTGTGCGGGTCGATGGCGAGGACGTATTCGAGTTGCTCAATCGCGTCGTCAAGCCTGTTAAGTCTGATGTAACAGTTGCTCAATGCCATCCAAGCCTCTACGCTGTACGGATTCAAGTCGATTTCATTTTTGAAGAAGTCAATGGCATCGTCCATCCTGTTAAGCATTGAATAACAATTCCTTATCTCAAAATATTGATTGTCCAGATCAATGCTTCTGTTCAGACCTTTGATGAAAAACTCAAGTGCCTTGTTAATGTCACCGAGATTCTCGTATTCTATGGCGATGAAGTTGAACAAATCTTCACATTCCTTATAGTCAAAGGCCTTTACGGCTTTCATGTATGCGTTGATGGCTTTTTTGCTTTCGCCGAGGTCTGAATAACAAGAACCTAAAGTGATTTGGTAGTCGGCGTCTTCCTTGTCAACTGTAGCGTTTTTCAATGTTGACAAGGCTTCCTGCGCATGTGAGTTCGCGAGAAGCTGTTTCGCCTTGATAATCTGAATCATCGGGTTGTCGGGATGGAACTTGAGAGCTATGTCGGCTGCAATATTCGCCTTCTTGATGTTGTCGTGCTGCAGATAATGTTCCAAGATGACGTTGAGCTCATCGGCATCGAAATAACACGACTTGTCCTGTTTTATCATCGACTCAAAACGATCAACAAGTTCATTCACATCGAACTCATCATCCATGAAATTGTCATCCTCAAACGCCATTTTGATTTTAGAAAAAATTTTTGCAAAAGTACTAAATATTTAATAATTTTGCGCAAATTTTTAAAGAAAAAGACTATGCCATTAATTAAATCAATTTCTGGATTCCGTGGCACGATTGGCGGAAAACCGGACGATGGATTGACTCCAATAGACATTGTAAAACTCACATCATCATTCATTTGCCTGATACGCAGAAGCGGCGTCAAGCGTCCGCGCATTGTTGTAGGACGCGACGGCCGTCTTTCTGGCACGATGGTGAACCAGCTCGTTTGCGGCAACCTTCAGGCGATGGGCGCCGATGTCATTGATATAGGTCTGAGCACTACACCTACAACAGAAATCGCCGTTACTGAACTTAAGGCTGACGGCGGCGTGATACTCACGGCATCGCATAACCCAAAGGAATGGAATGCATTGAAACTCCTTGATAATAAAGGTGAATTCATTGACGCGGCCGATGGGAAATGGCTTCTCGACAAAGCAGCGAAGGACGAATATGAGTTCTCTCCGATTGATGAAATCGGCTCTTACACTTTGGCGGAAGGCTGGATGGAACGCCATGCTGATATGGTCTGCAAACTACCTTTAGTGAAAAAAGACGTTATCGAAAAGGCAAATCTGAAGGTCGTCGTCGATGGCGTAAACTCAACAGGCGGAATCGCCATTCCAATGCTACTCAGGAAGTTAGGCGTGAAAGATGTCGTTGAACTCAACTGCGAGGTGACCGGAAAGTTCGCACACAATCCTGAACCGCTCGCGGTGAATCTCGTGGAGACTTGTGCTAAAGTGAAGGAATGTGGCGCCGACCTCGGCATCGTCGTTGACCCTGACGTTGACCGCCTTGCATTCATCAACGAAAACGGTGAGATGTACGGCGAGGAATACACACTCGTGACCGTCGCTTCCTATATCTTGGAACACAAAAAAGGTAATACGGTATCTAACTTGTCGTCAACACGCGCGTTGCGTGACGTGACAAACGCAGCAGGCGGACAGTACTCCCCGGCGGCTGTCGGCGAAGTCAATGTCGTCGCAAAAATGAAGGAAGTCGGCGCGGTCATCGGTGGAGAAGGCAATGGAGGCGTCATCTACCCTGAAATACACTATGGACGTGACGCTCTTGTCGGCGTGGGTCTTTTCCTGACGTATCTTGTTGAAAATAAATGCACTGTGTCGGAACTGAAGAAGAAGTTCCCTTTGTATTTTATGTCGAAGAACAAGATTCAGCTCACTCCGACGACTGATGTCGATGGAATTTTGGTTAAGATGGCAGAGAAGTTCAAAAACGAGAAGGTCACGACCATCGACGGCGTGAAGATTGATTTCGCTGACGGATGGGTGCACCTCCGCAAGTCAAATACCGAACCGATTATCAGGGTTTACTCGGAGGGCAAGTCGGAGGCGGAGGCCGACCGCCTCGCTCAGATGATGCTCGATGAAGCCCGAAAAATGATGTGACAAATTTCATGGAACGGCCTGGTTCCGGCCGTTCCATGATTTAAGGCATTTGTTTTCAAACAGTTATTAACCACCCATGAATAAAACCAACAAAAAACGCAAACGTCGCAGCTACAGGTATCATGCTCTGACTTTTAAATTGTCGCAGGGACAATACAAGTCGCTGACAAATTATTGCAAAGCGCGTAAAACAACTCCTATCAAATTGATAAAGAAGAATATAGAACGTTTTATCTCGCATTATGAGTATGGTGTCCCTGAGGAATTGTATCTCTGCGAGAACCAGCTGAATCTTTTTGATGAGTTTGCCAAAAACGATTAAACGGTCATTTGTCGAACGGCACCCTGTTTGCAATCGACCTTCCAAGAGTTACTTCATCGGCGAACTCGAGCGCATCGCCAACCGAAATCCCTTTGGCTATAACTGAAATCTGACCTTCGAAATGTTTTAACATCTTGAAAATGTAATAGTTAGTAGTGTCACCTTCTATGGTGGCTGGCAATGCTAAAATAATCTCCCTGAAATTTTCCTTAATGCTTCTGTCAACCAATTCCTTGATTCTCAAATCGTTGGGCGAGATACCGTTGATTGGGTCAATGACACCGCCAAGGACATGGTAAATCCCGTTGAATGAACTCGTCCGCTCTATTGCCATGACATCGCGCATGTCGGCCACAACACAAAGTAACTCGTTGTCTCTCTTTGGATTAGAGCAGATGGAACATTCCTCTTCATCGCTGATGTTATAACAGCGTTTGCATAGAACAATATTGTTCCGCATATTCAAAAGTGCCTGAGAAAGCATGTCGGTGGCAATTTTGTCCTCGCCAAGAAGATGCAACGCTAACCTCAATGCGGTTTTTCTGCCAACTCCAGGGAGTTTTGCAAGCTCATCTACGGCTTTTTCAAGCAGAATAGAAGAATATTCGGCCATACACAACAAATTTTTGCAAAAATACGTTATTTATCTATATTTTTGCAAAAATTTAGAATGATGAAAAGAATATATTTTCTCGCTGTTTTAATGTTGCTTTCAAACGCTGTTTTTTCTCAGAACAAGACCGATAAGCAAGGCCGTCGCCAAGGTCAATGGATTGAATATCACGACAATGGAAAGATAAAAAGCAAAGGGACATTCAAAAATGGATTTCCTGTAGGGGAGTTCTTCTATTATACTGAAACCGGCTCGCTGCAGGCAAAAAATGTTTTTGCTGAAAACGGAACAGATGCCGTGACCGAGATTTATTCAGAAAACGGGAAAGTCGTTGCAAGTGGTTTTTACAAAAACAAAAAACGTGATGGCGAATGGCACTATTTTGATGAGAATGAAGGTGTTATGATACTTTCGGAGAATTATTCCGATGGCATCCTGAACGGACATTGGGTGTCATATTACAGAACTGGCGAGCCTCAATTTGAAGGCGAATATAAGGATGGGGTTAAAATCGGGAAATGGATTACGTATGACCCTGAAGGCAACGTCATATCCATTGATAATCATGAGGCTGAAGACTACAACGCCCCCGAACTTGAGGGCGTTGAGTTGGAGCGATAAGTTGTTCAGTCGCAGAACTTGGTGTAATCTTCCATGCTGTTGCGCCCGAATTTCTCTGCCTGCTTGAAATAGTAACAAGCCATTTCGCGGTCATTGTCAATTCTGTATAACAGCCCGATGTTGAAGTATCCGTCGGCGAAATCAGGCTTGATCTCGATTGACTTCAACCAGCAGTTTTTTGTATCATCTTTCCTGTTTATGCTGAAATATGAGCAGCCGAGATAGTAATATGCCTCATAGTTGGCCCCGTCGGTTTTGATTGCTTTCTGGAACTGCTCGATTGCCTCCTCGTATTGGCAGGCGTAATGATAGTCAATGCCTTTGTTGAAATACATCCTTGATTTCTCTGGATCTGGACCGCAACTGACCAAAAAGAGCAGTGCAAACAAACTTGTTAAATAAAAAAATCTTTTCATATAATTTTTTTTTATAAATTACTAATTATCAATTTGTTAAAAATACAACCAATGACCTGTAAATCCTTTGTCCGTGTTATATTCAAGTGTCGGCATTGGTATTTTTATGAAACTCAAGACTTTTAACGTATATTTCAAAAATTTATTGTTTGTCGGTATTCTCGTCAGATCAATGTCAAGGGAAAGATAAAATTGTCTTGCCCGTTGATATTCTGGGATGGGGCGGTCGTTATATGATGCGGAGTTCACGTAACCTCCGGTCATTCCGTCAGCGCCGTATCCGAATGCGATGTTGAGCCATGCGGGGAATCTGCTTTCGTTTTTTAGAAACAATGACTTGAAATTGCATGATAACCAAATGGTTATGCCATTATAATCTTTAATCAAGTTCTCGGCAATGTTTTTGCCGAGCAAGTCGGGACGATGGTTCGCGTATTCTGTCTGATGAAAAGAATATTTAAGCGACAGCCTTTGCTCGTGCCACAGAAACTGCTGGCCGATGAACAGTCCTGCTCCCAATGCGTTGGCAGCCATGTCACCCCACGAAAAACCCCATCCTTTTGAGAAGCCATCGAATACCTCAACGGTTGTAAGGAATGCGAAACCAAGCGACCCGCCAATCCAAATGGCATTCTTCTCCTTCATTCCAGCCGTCTTAAATGCTTCATAACCAATCATTCCGACAAAATACGATGTCGTGGCGTGACCCATCTTGTCCATCTGCAGCCACTCGCCGTTGTCATCGATGAAATGAAAACTTGATTGCGGGTAGTCGGCGTACCAAGCGAAATACAACCCAGTCATTGATGCTGCATATAATCCGCCAATTGTTCCTCCGACAATGGCGATGTTTCTTTTGGTTCTATTGCGTGTTGTATCAACAGTATGATTGTCAGCTGCCTTGAATGAGGCTTTTATCAACAATTCGTCATGTTCATTCGCTTCTGTGACGAACATGCTGAAAATCAATAATATTGATAAAAAAAAACGTTTCATGTTGTTATATTTTTGAATTGATGATGTCTGTGACGGTTCTGACAATCTCGTCGAGTTTTTCCTTTGACTTCGCCTCTGCCAAAAATCTCAGGTAAGGCTCTGTGTTTGAAGGTCTTATGTTTAGCCACCAGTCTTTGTAATCAAGACGGTATCCATCGAAGTCAAGGAATCGTTCCGGCTTCTCATCATTGATGAAATGCTCACGTACTGCATCCATCGCAATTTGTTTGTTTCCAATCGTGAAATTGATTTCTCCAGAATTGTGATAGCTTGATATCTCGTTGATAATCTGTGACATCGTCTTGCCTTCCGACTTGAATCTTGACAGAAGTCGTAGGACTAACAATGCTGCCATTATTCCGGAATCCGAGTAGTAGAAGTCGCGGAAATAGTAATGTCCGGCGAGTTCGCCGCCGAAACATCCGTCCAATTCTCTCAGCTTCAAGGCGGCGTAAGCCCTGCCGACGCGCCATGTTTCGACCTTGGTGCCATAAAGACTTCCGAGATATTCCTGTATGGCTCTCGATGACCTGATGTCTTGAAGCACAACGCCTTTCTGATGTTTTTCGCCGAAGAAATAATTGCCCAAGAATGCAATCATCAAATCCGGTGATATGAATTGGCCTTTCTCGTCAATGAAAGTTATGCGGTCGGCATCTCCGTCAAAGAGAAGCCCGATGTCACATTTGTTCTTCAATACCGTTTCCTTGATCTGGACTTGGTTGCCGGCTTCCAACGGGTTTGGCTCATGCCCCGGAAATCTTCCGTCAAGGATGTCATTAATATAATAAGGTGTGTCGCCAAGAAGTTTTTTTATGAAAAGACACGAAGCACCATTGCTGCAGTCAACGGCGATGCGGATGTTTTCGAGATTTCCAAGGAACTTCCTCTGAAAATCAATGTATTTGGAATATACGTCAATTTCTTTTGTGACGCCTCTCCTTTTTGAAATCGGGGTGAGTGCGTCCGACTCGACGAGTCTCTCAAGCTTGTTCAGACCGGTGTCATATCCAACTGGTCTCGCGTCTTTTGCGCTGATTTTGAAACCGTTATGATTTGATGGGTTGTGTGATGCCGTGATCATGACCGACGCTTCATACCCGAATCTCGCTGTGGTCCAATATATAAGTGGTGTTGTCGAAAGCCCGATGTTATCAACATCGACGCCTCTGTCGTTCAGGCCTTTGGCAAGCTGTTGGAACGCCGTTTCTGATGAAAGACGCATGTCGTATCCGACCAAGAACGTCTTGGTATTCAATACATCTGGTAAAAAATACCCGATTCTGTAAGCGATTTTTTCATCTAAATCGGTGCCCCAGACACCTCTGATGTCGTATGCCTTAAAAGCTTTCATTTGTAAATTCTGTTTTTATTCAGTGCTCTTCTGTATCTTTCCGCGTTAGCGTTGTGTTCGTCAAGTGTCTTTGCAAAAACATGATAACCCGACAGGTCGTCTTTTGCGCAGAAATAAAAATATTTGTGGTTCTCGGCATTCAGGACGGCGTCGATTGCCGCGATGGAAGGTATGCATATCGGCCCTGGCGGCAGCCCAAGGTGTTTGTATGTGTTGTATGGTGAGTCGATCTCTTTGTGAACATTGAGAACACGGTGGATTCCGTAGTCGCCGATGGCGAAAACCAAAGTCGGGTCGGCTTGCAGCAATCTTTTCTTTTTCAGTCTGTTAAGATAAACGCCGGCAATGGTTCGCATCTCTGACGTTTTTGATGTCTCTTTGTCAACTATTGATGCCAACGTGCTGATTTCCAATGGTGTGAGGCTTTTGCTTTCGGCTTTTTGCAGCCTCGACTCATTCCAGAATATCTTGTATTCGCGTTTCATCCTATTCAGAAATCCTTTCGCATCAGTGTTCCAGTAAAACTCGTATGTGTTTGGTATAAAGACACTTGCGTAATTATATTGATTAAAACCATTCGCCATCAGGCTGCTGTCGTTTCTCAACTCATTTAGAATTGACAAGGAGTCGGCCTCGATTTCTGAACTTATTCTTCCGGCAAGTTGCTCAATAGTCCTGATATTGTTGAATATAACTTTGACCGGTGTTTGCTTGCCGAAGCGTAAAATGTTGATTAGCTGAATGTTTGACATTCCGTCCTTGACAATGTAATGCCCTGGTTTGATGTGTTCGACATAGTTTAGACGTTTTGCGAGAAATTTGAAAGACGATGGCTTGATGATATGGCAGTTTGAGCATAAACTGTCTTCAACTGCTTGAAAATCAGAACCTGTCGCGATGAATAACGATACGTCTTTTCCCTCTGATGTCTCGACGTTTTTGCCCCAGATGCATTTGTATGAAATTACGAATAGCGATGCTGCTATTGCTGTGGCCACTGCAATAATTGTAAGAAACAATGCTTTGGGTTTTCGTCTTTGTCTCATGGCATTCAATCTTGAAGTTATTTGTGACTTGCGTTAATCAGTTGATATTCAAGTTGGTCTGTGAAACCTTTGGGGGTTTTGAGCCATTGTTTCCTCAAACCGCATTTTTGGAATCCGACTGATTCGAAAAGCTTGATGCTTGGGGTGTTGTCAATGAATGTCAAGATGTAAATCTGGTTGAGTATCAATGTTTTGAAACAATAATCAATCAGAATTTCGACAGATCGCCTTGCGAAACCACGGTTTCTGAATCTTTCGTCAATCAGAATCCCGATTCCGGCACGCTCGTTAAACTGGTCATAATCATATATGTCAATGCAGCCTATCGGTGTTTTGTCATCATTCTTCACAATCATCATACGAAGCTGTTTCTCGGATGTCAAGTCGTTGTTATTCAACAGGAACTGCTCTATTTGATGCATGGAGTAGGGCGCGAGTGTCTCGCTGACACGCCAAATATCCCTGTCGTTTTCCCAACGGTAAATGACATCGGCATCGTATGGCTCGGCTGTGCGCAATGATATGTCGTCGTTTTTCAAAAACATTGTCTTCAAATAAAATAATAACCATCGCAGACATGGGCTGCCGGTCCAGTTAAGACTATATTAATAAAGGTGTCGTCTTTTTTCTGAAATTTCACGTTGAGAGTGGCCAGTGTCGTCTTGATGTTGATGTCGTTTCCGCCGTACCAGAGTGAGGCGGCGATGGCAGAGGCTGTCACACCCGTCCCGCAAGCCAATGTCTCGTCTTCGACACCACGCTCGTAGGTCCTGATATTATATTGACCATCAATGAGTTCGATGAAATCAACATTGACACCATCGGCGGAGATTTTCTTGTCATACCTTATGACTGAACCGTTTTTTACGACATCATAATCTTTCAGGTTTTTCACTTTGGTGACATAATGCGGTGATCCTGTGTCGATTAACAAACTGTTGTCATCGAGTTTGTAAGTCTCGACATCACGCATTGAGAGTGAAACAACAAATTCGTTTTCGGAAATCTTATTCACAAAAGCCTCGTGTATTCCGTCAATGGCTTCATATACAATATGTTCTGATGCGATTTTCTCCTCAAAAGCGAAAGCCGCGACGCATCGTCCGCCGTTGCCGCAGAAAGTGCTTTTGTGCCCATCGCAGTTGTAATATTTCATCCTGAAATCGTATTTGTCGGATGGCATGACGACAATCAAACCGTCGGCACCAATACCTGTGCGGCGATGACAAATACGAAAAATTTCTTCGTCTGATGCAACAAATGGCACACTTGATGCGTTTACCATAACAAAATCATTGCCTGCACCATGATATTTGCTGAATTTAACTTTTTGAGTATCAATGTTATTCATTAAAAAATGACTTTTAATCACCAAGAGTAAATTTTGGCAAGAAATTTGATGTAAAAATAGCAATATTTTTTTTAATGTGACCAATAATCATTAAGAATTTTAAACAAGTTCAAATAAATTATTAAAAATGAAAAGGACTAATTTTATAATTGGTGTGCTGTCTCTTGCCCTCATCGCGATGGCGGTAATGACAGCTGTTACGTTTAAGAATCAAAAAGATCTCGAAAAGTCAATAATTACTCAAGTTGCTGATAGTGAAGATGATTGCGTAAATTCATTATTTGGCAAAGTGGCTTTTACTCCTTCAGAGAATGAAAACAGTGATTTTGTTTATGCAGCGGAGAAGTCTGTGAATGCTGTCGTTCATATTCATACTAAAATAGTTACAAAGGGAAACAGTTATTATGATTTCTTTGGCCCGTTGTTGGAACAGTTATATGGAGGGAAAATGCAAATTCCTGAAAATGTGGCAGATGGCTATGGCTCTGGTGTTGTCATTTCTCCTGACGGTTACATCGTGACAAATAACCATGTTGTGGATGGCGCGAGTTCTATCGAGGTGACTTTCAATGACAAACACAAACGTCAGGCGACGTTGATTGGCAAAGACCCTGCTACGGATATTGCTTTGATAAAGGTTGATGCAAAAGATCTTGAATGTCTCACTTTCGGCGACTCCGACAAGGTGCGTGTGGGAGAATGGGCGCTGGCGGTTGGTAACCCTTTCAACCTCACTTCAACGGTGACAGCTGGTATCGTGAGTGCTAAGGCGCGTAATATCAATATTTTAGGAGATGGAACAATAGAGTCGTTCATTCAGACTGATGCCGCGGTGAATCCGGGTAATAGCGGTGGAGCGTTGGTTGATTTGGAAGGTAATTTGATAGGAATTAATGCTGCAATAGCTTCACGCACAGGCAGTTATGAGGGCTATTCGTTTGCGATACCTTCAAATATTGCCAAGAAAGTTGTGGGTGATTTTCTCCAATTCGGTGCGTTGCAGCGTGCCTATCTCGGGGTGTCTGTTGCCGAAGTGACCGAGGAAATAGCAGAGAAAGAAGGTCTCGACGTTTTGTCAGGTGTCATCGTGATGGGTGTCGAAAATGGCGGCGGCGCAGAAAAGGCTGGTGTTAAAGTGGGAGATATAATATTGTCTATCAATGATATAGCTGTTGATACATATTCTCAGCTCATTGGTGTCATCGGGCAATATCGTCCGGGTGACAACGTAAAAGTCAAATTGTCACGTGGTGGTGACAGAATTGACAGAAATGTGACCTTGATGAACAGACATGGAAATATCGATGTCTTGAATGACAGTGACAGTTTTTACAACGAGGCTCTCGGAATAGTGCTTCAGCCACTGTCGCCGGCGCTCCAAAGCAAACTCGGTGTGAATTACGGCCTTAAAATAGTGGAGGTGAAAGATGGCATCATGAAGAAAAAAGGCATCAGTGACGATTTTGTCATATTGTCGGTCAATAACATGAAAGTGACGAATGAGAAAGATTTCAATAAGGCCATAAACGGCGGCAGAAACGGCAAGGTGCGCATCGAATGCACCGACATCGATGGCAAGTGGCTTACAACTTATGAGTTTTATCGTAATTGACGGTAAACATTTATGAATGGAAATTGTTTGAATAGTATAAAGATTATTAAAACGACTAAAAATGAGACAGTTAAAGATTTCAAAATCAATTACTAATCGTGAACAGGGTGCGCTTGACAGGTATCTGGCTGACATCGCAAAAGTTGAGATGGTGTCGCCTGACGAGGAGGTTATACTTGCGCAGAAGATTAGGATGGGCGATCAGGCCGCGCTTGACCGTTTGGTGAGCGCAAACCTCAGATTCGTCGTATCTGTTGCAAAACAGTATCAGAATCAGGGACTTAGCTTGGCAGATTTGATCAATGAAGGTAATGTGGGGCTGATAAAGGCTGCTCAACGTTTTGATGAGACCAAGGGTTTTAAATTTATCTCATACGCAGTGTGGTGGATACGCCAGTCTATCCTCCAGGCAGTGGCTGAACAGTCGAGGACGGTGCGTCTGCCTTTGAACCAGGTCGGACTGCTTGCCCGTGTGAAAAAAGTGGCGTCATCACTCGAACAGCTGTACCAGCGCAAACCGACAATAAAAGAAATCGCGGACGAATTAGATATGCCCGTAGAGAAGATAGAGGCGGTGATGAAAATCAACACGCGCGAGGTGTCAATGGATGCTCCTGTATCTGATGACGACGACCTTTCGTTCATTGATACATTCGTCTCTGACAACGCCACGGATACAGACGAGGGCGTCAGCCGTGAGTCGGAAATAGCTGTCATTCAGCGCTCTTTGCAGACACTCACGGAGAAGGAACGCACAATCCTCAACCTTTACTTCGGCCTTGACTCCAGTTCGGGATGCACCCTCGAGGAAATAGGCTACATGCTTGACATGACTCGTGAAAGAGTCCGACAAGTGAAGGACAAAGCCCTCAAGAAACTCCGTGTGCATTCAAGGGCAAGCCTCATGCAAGTCTATGACGGAGAATGACTTGGAGAGATTCACAATCTTGACAGTTCTTCAACTTTTTCTTTTACCCAAGGACGGCTCATGTCGAATACCAGCTCTATCGGTCTCGAAAGATTCCTGATGAAATACAAGGTGTTGTCTTGCTTGTTATTCAATATGTTGGCTTGTGTCTCAACATCATCCCAGTTGGTCTCGGTCATCATGAGAGGCACGAAGGTGTCAAGCGTGAGGTTGTTCAGCTCGATTTGCTGAAGATCCTGCGAGATGATTTGTTTGTGCGCCCTCATCAGCTTTGTCTCGCCAACCTCTTGAAGGACAGCGAGATACTTCTCGTAAAGAACATATTCGTTCAAGATGAAGGCAATCTCTTCGGGACTGAAAGTCTCCCAAAAAGATTTTGAAAGCGGTTTGGCGACAAATCTGCCGAGCATAAAGGAGCCGGCGTCTAATCCGCTGATATTCATCTTCTTGCATTTGTGGATTATACTCTTGAAGAAATCCACCTTCTTCTCTCCGTCGAGCAGGTCGAAAACGCGCGACTGCTCGAGATGCGACCCCATCTTGCTTTCAAGCACTTGTGTCTGGTAAAGCTCTGGATTCAATGAATACCAAGTGTTTACGACATCTTTGGCTTTCTGAGGATTCGCATTCAGGTCGTAGCTGATAAGACGCGCAAGTGAGTCGATGTCGGTGATGAAATTGACATGACTTGAATTGATGATGTCTTGGTAAATTGTGTAGGCGAGTTTGAGTTCTGCGAAGACCTTGCTGTCTTCCTCGTTGAGGGTCACGTCTTCGCCATTGAGGTATTTCCTGAACCTCGCTGGCTTGAATGTGGCGCGTCCTTCGTAAATCGACCTTCTCTTGCTCGAAAGCGTGATCCAGTCGCCGGACCTCAGCTCTATCCCCTCGCTGTTTCTTAACGTGTTGTTTTCCAATGCCATCCCGAAGTTGCCGAGATTGAGGAAGGCTGGAATGCCATATCCGCGGCAGGCTGTCACGACGTGGATGGCGGCGGGGGTGAGGCTCATGATGGCATCAACTTCGTTGAGCGTTATTGTGTCTTCGGGCGTGAACCTCTGCTTGCAGATGCAGACAGGATGCCCTTCCTTTTTCATTTCCGTCGCCTCCAAGGCTGTGAAACAGATTTTGGCGGACGTCGCGGTCCTCGGCAATACATTGATGCCTTTGCCGAAGAACGTCAGGTCCTTGAAGGCTTTGTCATCAATGGTGTCGGAGAAAAGCTGCCTCAAATGATAAGGCCTTATCAGTTCGATGATGTCTTTCTTCTCGATTATCGACAGCCGCTTATTGTCAATAAAGTCATTGTCTTTCAATATCTTGTAATCTTCAAACGTCATCTCCGAAATCTTCCTGTTGAGAAGCATCTCTATTGACGACATGAGGGCGGCGCGTCCTGTCAGCTCCGATTTGTTCAGTTGAAGGACGGCAAACAGGCTCGCCTTTCCGGGGATGGTTTCGATTCCGAATTCGATGGTCACCGGTGATTTGAATTTCCTTTCGAGGTTCTCCAAAAGCGGATCGAAGTGATAGACGGCAGGAAACAGCTCCTTGATGTCTTTTCTGTCGATGTAACTCCAGTTTGTGGCAGAGATGTTACCTGTCATAATCTCCTCGCCGAAAATGTCAGGGTAGGTCTCGATCTGACGCCCGATGCCGGTGTTGCTGTGCCGGCTGTAAAGGACGCCAGGGCAGGAGCTGTCGTTGCCGATAGTCCATACCATCTTGTGAAGGATAAGCGATGGATACGCCTGCTTCCCACGCATGAATGTCATGACTAACTGTTTGTTATTCAAGTAGAAATCTCTTACGTAATAAGTGAACCTCAACACTTGATAGAAACAGTCGTCGAGGAGACGGCTGTCGCCGTTTTCATGCTCAACAACCTGTGATTCCATCCAGGCGATGCGTTCGTTTTGCTCTTCACAAGAAAGATTGTTCTCGTCAACTGCGCTTTTGTCAATGATGCCGAGCATGTCGAACATGTTACCTAAGTTGTTGATGTATATGCGGTTGGCCATGTTGGCGCCGTGTTTTCTGACAAGTGCCTTGTGGGCTGTGCGGTTCATGCCGATATTCAGCAGTGTCGGCATGAGTCCGGGGATGTATTGCGGCATTGCGCTGCGCATGGCGAAGACAAGCGGATTCTTGTCGTCACCGAGTTTGCTTTGTGTCATGATCTCAAGGTTCCTTATGGCTTCGCGCAGGAGCTTCTCCTGATTTTCAAGGCAGAACGCCTTTGAGGTCAAGATGCAGAAATCAGGGACGGCGTAGCATTCTTTCGTGAGTGCGAGCAGCATTTTTCCTTTGTTGCTGACAATTTGCTCGGAGTGCAAATCGGGGTCGCTGAGTGTCGTCACAATGTGAATGTCATCGTGCAGCGGGTTGTCATCAACATATTTCTTGATTTTGTCATGTAATTGATTCCTAAGGGTTTTTAACTCGGCACAGACACTCTTGTCGCCGTCGCGTTCCCTTATCAGAAGCCGGAGGAAATGCTCGCTTTGCTTTTTGTTGTCGCTCGACAGCAGGTAATATATGTCGTACCATCTCGGCGCAATCTCGTGCTCCGACTCATCGCCGTCAAGACGGTAAATGACAGTCCCCGGCTTGTTGCCCGCAGGCCTGTTCTCAACGGCGAAAATATTCTCGCTGATGTCGCCATCGCAGTTCGCGAAAAGGTGCATCATATAGTAGTTCGGATAACTTGCCCTTATCTTAAATTCCATGTTTTTCAGTTGAGAAGTTATTATTTTTAAAAATCGTAAAACAATGCAAAGGTAAATGTTTTTTTTGTAATTTTGCAACTTTCATAAACAAATGTAAAAACTAATATTTTTTCGATGAAAAAGACCAAATATATTTTCGTGACGGGAGGTGTTACGTCCTCTCTCGGAAAAGGAATTATTGCCTCATCTTTGGCGAAACTTCTTCAAGGACGCGGCTATACCGTTGCTAATCAGAAGCTTGATCCATACATCAATGTCGATCCTGGAACTTTGAATCCTTACGAGCATGGTGAGTGTTACGTCACGGAAGACGGCGCTGAGACCGACCTTGACCTCGGGCATTATGAGCGTTTTTCAGGCACTCCGACGTCGCAGGCGAACAATATCACCACAGGTAGGATATACCAAAACGTGATAACAAAGGAAAGAAAAGGTGAATACCTCGGCTCGACGGTACAGGTCGTGCCACATATCACCGATGAAATAAAACGCTGCATACAGCTTCTCGGACATACTGGCAAGTACGATTTTGTCATCACCGAGATAGGCGGCGTCGTGGGCGACATCGAGTCGTTGCCCTTCATCGAGGCGATACGACAGCTGAAATGGGAGCTCGGTAGCGACTGCGTCAACATTCACCTCACCTTGGTGCCGTTCCTTTCGGCGGCTCAGGAACTTAAGACCAAACCTACTCAACATTCAGTCAAGGAGTTACAGGAACAGGGCGTGCAGCCTGACATTATCGTGTGCCGTTGCGAGAAGCACCTCACCGAGTCGATAAAGGCGAAGATAGCATTGTTCTGCAACGTGGCGAAGACAGCGGTCATCGAATGCATCGACGCACCTTCAATATACGACGTTCCAATGCTTATGAGAGAGGAAGGTCTTGACAGGGAAGTGTTCCGTAAACTCAGCATGGAAATGCCATCGGAGCTTCACATTGAAAAATGGCAGAGGTTCCTCGAACATCTCCACAACCCGAAACATGATGTCACTGTGGCTCTTGTCGGAAAATATGTCGAACTCACCGACGCGTACAAGTCAATACGCGAGGCGTTTATCCACGGCGGTGTCTCCAATGAGACCAAGGTTCACATAAAGAGCGTTCATTCTGAGAAAGTTACGAAAGAGACGGCAGCGGAACTCCTTGCCGATGTTGACGGAATCCTCGTGGCTCCTGGCTTCGGAAGCCGCGGCATAGAAGGGAAAATCGTGGCGATAGAATATGCGAGGACGAACAAAATCCCGTTCCTCGGAATTTGCCTCGGTATGCAGTGCGCCGTTGTCGAATTCGCACGTAATGTGTTGGGACTCAGTGATGCATGCTCACGTGAGATGAACCCCGACACGAAGAATCCGGTCATCGACATCATGTCGGAACAGAAAACGATAGTGAACATGGGGCACACGATGCGGCTTGGCGCTTATCCTTGCCACCTCGCCGACGACTCAAAACTTGCCGGACTTTACGGCACGCTGGATATTTCTGAACGTCACCGCCACCGTTATGAGTTCAATAACAATTACATGGATGACTTCGTGAAACACGGCATGAAGATGGCTGGCGTCAACCCGACGACACAACTCGTTGAAGCAGTGGAGGTTGAAGACCATCCGTGGTTCGTCGGCGTTCAGTATCATCCGGAATATAAGAGCACTGTCGCTAATCCGCACCCGCTCTTCGTCGGATTTGTCAAGGCTATGTTAAAGTATCAAGAAGAAAACAACAAGTAACAGATGAATAAAAACTCAGTAATAGGAATCATCCTTATTATCGGTATTTTCGTGGGTTGGACAGTGTGGATGACTCCGTCAAAGGAAGAGAGGGCACGTCTGCAACACGTCCAGGATTCGATTTATCGCGAACAGAGAATACGCTACATCCAAGATTCAATACGTTTCGTCAGGGAACAGCAGGCCGCTGCGGCGGAAGCGGCGGCGAAGGCCTCTGTCATTGGCAACGTCGATGACAACAGCCAGCTGCGAAATGATTTCGGTGTGTTCGCATCGGCGGCTTCAGGCGAATCGAAGGAATATGTCATTGAAAATAATGTGATTAAGTTGAGATTCTCGTCAAAAGGCGCTTATGTGAAGGAAGTCAATTTGAAAGACTATCAGACTTACGACTCGCTGCCGCTCATCGATTTCGACAAGAATACCACCAAATTCAATCTTGAATTTTTCGCTTCAAACCTGCCGATAAACTCACAAGACCTCTATTTTACACCTTATATTAATAACGTGGTTTATGATGGCGACGATTCAATCGTTGTCGGCGACAGACCTCTTACGATAAGTTTCCGTGCGATGACCGACACGGAAGGCGAAATCAATCCTGACCAGTATATCGAATTTACCTATACGGTCAAGCCGGACGAGTACATGCTTGATTTTGACATCAGGACTGTCAATATGAAGAATGTCATTGCGGCGAATACTAACTACGTGACACTCAATTGGTATGTTGACCTGCTGAAGCTTGAAAAGGCCGTTGACCGCTATAACGGCTCCAATGTCTATTACAAATATACCAATGATGACGTCGAGTCGTTGAGTGGCGACAGGGGAGGCGAGAAGGACGGCGAGAAAAACCTCAACTCAAACCTCAAGTGGCTGTCGTTCAAACAGCGTTTCTTCAGCTACGCCCTCATATCGAAGGATAATTTCAACGGAGCACTCATAGGCATGAAGACAGACTATAAGTCGAAGAACCCGCGTTACCTTAAAACGATGTACGCGAGCGTCGATATGCCGCTTAACGGATTTGAGAGCAACAATACAATCCAGATGCAGATGTATCTTGGCCCTAACAGCTTGAAGATCATGGATTCGTACGGCCTCGACCTGAGCAAGCAGATCCCGCTCGGCGGTAAGCTCGTTGGATGGATCAACCGTTATCTTGTCGTCAATGTCTTCAACTGGCTCGGAAGTTACGGCTGGAACTATGGCATCGTGATTCTTGTTTTGACCATAATAATCAAACTGCTGCTGATGCCGTTCGCATATAAATCATATCTCTCAACCGCGAAGATGCGCGTGCTGAAGCCCGAGATCGACGCGATAAGCGCGAAATATCCGAAACAGGAAGATGCGATGAAGAAACAACAGGCCGTGATGGATCTCTATAAGAAGGCGGGTGCAAGCCCGACATCAGGCTGCCTGCCGATGCTGCTCCAGCTCCCTATCCTGTGGGCTATTTTTAGATTCTTCCCTTCAAGTATAGAGCTTCGCCAACAGCCATTCCTCTGGGCCGACGACCTCTCAACATACGACAGCATCCTTGACCTCCCGTTTAACATCCCGTTCTACGGCGACCATGTCAGCTTGTTCACTCTGCTGATGACAGTGACCACGATTCTCTACACATATATCAACCAGAAACAGACAGCTGCGATGCAGACTCAGCCGATGCCTGGCATGAAACTCATGCTTTACATCATGCCAATCATGTTCCTCGGACTGTTCAACAGTTACTCGGCAGGCCTCAGCTACTACTATATGCTGGTGAATATCATCACGTTCCTGCAAATGTATCTGTTCAAGGTGTTCCTCGACGATGACAAACTGCGTAAGCAGATTGAAAAGGCAAAACTCAAGCCTGTGAAGAAATCCAATTTCCAGAAAAGACTGGAGGAGATGCAGAAACAACAGGCTCAGATGCAAAAAGGAAGAAAATAAGTCAAACGCCTGCCTGTGTGGTGGGCGTTTTTTGATATGTTACCTGACAGGATCTATATTATCGGTTATATGTGCTCCGGCAAGTCGTCGATTTCAAGAAGACTCGCCAACAGGCTTGGCTATCAGGCCTTTGACACCGACGACATGTTTGAGGAGAAGTATCACATCTCCGTGCAGGATTTCTTCGACAAGTACGGGGAAGATTATTTCCGGAAGTTCGAGTCGGACATTTTGAGGAAAACAGGTGAGCTTCATAATGTGGTCATCTCGACAGGCGGCGGCACGCCGTGCTTCTTCGACAACATGCAGTGGATGAACGAAAACGGCGTTACGGTTTTCGTAAGAATCAGCCCGGCGACGGCTGCCAACAGACTCCTTACCGCAAGGCGTAAACGTCCGCTGATTAATGGAAAGACAGAGGATGAGCTGAAGCAATATGTTGAAAATCATTACAATTCGCGTCTGAAATACTATGAACAGGCGATGTTTACCGTCAAAGGTGAAAGCGTTGACCTGGATGAGATGTTGGAAAAAATAAAATGAATGTTTTTACGGACGAACAATTTAAATCGTTATTTCTACAGCAAGTCAAACTAATAATTACATATATGAAAAATAGACCGCACGATGTTTCCTGCGGTCTTTTTTGCTTCATAAACTTCACTCTCAAAACTTCACTCTCAAAACTCCACTCTCAAAACTCCACTCTCAACTCTCCACCCTCAACTCTAACAACACAACATTTTCAACGTGTTGCGTGTGCGGGAACATGTCAACAGGCTGCACCGCCTTCACGGAATAAAGCTCGTCAAGAAGTTGGAGGTCACGGGCTTGCGTGGCTGGGTTGCAGCTGACATAGACGATTTTCCTTGCCTTTATCTTTTTCAGTTGTTCGATGACTTTGTCGGCCATTCCGGCACGTGGCGGGTCGGTGACGATGAAGTCGGGCCTGCCGTGCTCGGCGATGAACTCGTCGGTGAGCACTTTCGCCATGTCGCCGGCATAGAACTCGGCGTTGGAGATGTTGTTGAAATTCCCGTTTATCTTCGCGTCTTCGATGGCTTCCTCAACGTATTCAATGCCGACGACATGATTCACGAAGCGCGAGAAATAAAGTGCGATGGTGCCGGTGCCGGTGTAGAGGTCGTACATCAGCTCGTCGCCTTTCACGCCGGCGAGGTCGAAGGCCGCCTTGTAAAGCCTTTCCGCCTGATAGACATTGGTCTGGAAGAACGAGACCGGCCCGACGCGGAACTTTAAATCGTCAAAGCCCGGTCGCGGCGACTGCATCGTCTCGATGAGATACGGATCGCCTTTCAGACACTCGAACGGCAAATCAGAAATCATGTCGTTGAACTTCGGGTTGATGACGAGCATCAGTGACACGATTTGCGGGAACTTCGCCGACAGAGCAGGGATAAGCTCGTTGCGGACGATGTCGTTTTCTTCATTTATGACGATGATGACCATGAACTCGCCCTTGCCGTTGCAGCGTATCACCACGTTGCGCATCGTGCCTTCGTGTGCGCGGACGTTGTGGTATGACAGCTTGCGCTTCATTGTGAAGTCCTTGATAAACAGGCGGATGTCGTTCGACGGGTCGGCTTGCAGATAGCAATGCTCGATGTCGATGACGCGGTCGAACAGGTTCGGAAGGTGATAGCCGAAGCCTTTGCAGTCCTCTTCGGTGTAGGTGCCGGCGGGTGCGCCGTCGGTGAGCCATTTGCGGTTCGAGAAACTGTATTCGAGTTTGTTACGGTAGAAAAACTGTTTCTCGCAGCCGAGGATTGGACTTATCTCAGGATATTCTATTTTGGCGATGCGGTCGAAGTTGTCTTTGACCTGTTTCTGCTTGTAAAACAATTGCCATTGATAGTCAAGGTGTTGCCATTTGCAGCCGCCGCAGAGGCCGAAATGTTGGCATACCGGCTCAACGCGTTTGCCGGATGGCTTCTTGATATTCAGAATCTTGCCGTCGAAGCAGTTCGATTTCTTTTTAAATACTTGTAAATCAACGATGTCGCCGGGTGCTCCGAAAGGGATGAACACCACTTTCTCGTCAGGTTTAGCGATGCTCATGCCTTCTGCGCCGGCATCGATAATCGTGACGTCTTCAATTATTTCGGGTTGTTTCTTTGTCTTTTTCATGGGCGCAAAATTACGAAAAAGAAGTGAGAAATAAGAAGTGATGTTTGATTATTTGTTTAAATTTGCAAAATTTTGAATTATGAAAATCCCGACAATAAGAAACGCCCGTGAAGCTGATGTCTTTACCATTGAAAATGAACCGATTACGTCTGTCGATCTGATGGAACGCGCCGCTTCTACGGCGTTCGGCTGGATTGAAGACAAGTTGAATCATCAAACAGAAACTGATGTGAAGATTTTCTGCGGAATGGGCAACAACGGCGGCGACGGCTTCGTGCTGGGACGACTTTTTTGCAAAAAACATTATGATGTCGAAGTTTTTCTTGTCCATGTCGGCGAAAAAATGAGCCACGACTGCCAGGTCAATTATGAAAGGTTGAAAGCTCTGAATCCTTCGGTCGTTCATGATGTTTTTTCAAAAAATGATTTCCCGGAAATATCGGATTCCGATGTCGTCATTGATGCGATGTTCGGCTCCGGACTGACACGTCCGCTTGAAGGGCTTGCGGCAGATATGGTCGAGCATCTTAATGACAATCAAGCGATTAGAATTGCTATCGACATTGCATCTGGCTTGAACGGTGACGGTTTTACGACATCTAAATACACATTCCGACCCGATTACACTTTGTCGTTCCAGTTCCCGAAATTGGCGTTTCTGCTGCCTGAAAACGAGCCTTTCGTTGGAAACTGGGAAGTCCTTGACATTAAGATTCATCCCGATTACGTCGAAAAGGTGGAAAGCGTCAATTTCCTCACAGAAAACGAAATCGTGAAACCGTTGGTCCATAAACGCGGAAAGCATTCACACAAAGGCACTTACGGCCACGCGTTGCTCATCGCCGGCTCGACGGGAAAGACCGGGGCGGCGTTGCTGGCGGCGGAGTCGTGTATGAGAAGCGGCGTCGGACTGCTGACCGCGCATCTGCCTAAGTCGGCGACGCTTCCATTGCAGGTTTATCTTCCGGAAGCAATGATGAGCATTGATGAATCGGAAGACTGTTTTTCGAAACTCCCTGATTTATTAAACTATACGGCGATAGGAGCGGGGCCGGGACTTGGAAAACGTCCCGAAACGGCAAACGCTTTGAAACGCCTGATTCAGGAGACGAAAGTGCCGTTGGTACTTGACGCCGACGCGTTGAACATCATCTCGGAAAACAAGACGTGGCTCGCGTTCCTGCCGGAGAGAACAATAATTACGCCTCACCCGAAAGAGTTTGAACGTTTGTTCGGGAAAACGGAAAACTCGTTGCAACGCCTTGAGCTTCAGCGGGAAATGTCGCGAAAATACAACCTGATAATCGTGCTTAAAGGTGCGAACACCGCCGTCACATTCCCGACTGGCGCATGTTTCTTCAACACGACAGGCAATCCTGGAATGGCGACAGCAGGAAGCGGCGATGTCCTGACTGGAATCATCTTATCGCTTGTGGCTCAACGATATACGCCCGAAGAGGCGGCGTTGCTCGGCGTCTATCTTCACGGCTCGGCGGGCGACATCGCGGCTTCCGAAAACGGGACTGAATCGCTGATTGCGAGCGACATTTCCAAAAACATCGGGAAAGTGTTTCGAAAATTATCCTTATAGAGGCGAAATATCAAAATAATCGCGTAATTTCTTTTATAAAGGAAATATTTTGAGTTATAGCTAAAAATTTAAAGTATAAAAGAAATATGTGTGAAATTATCAGACAGTCTTATCTTGATAAAATTGAGAAATACATTAACTTGTGAGGCTCGGATACACGGTAAAAGTCGGCAAGCTGCCGTCTGGTGAAATAGATTTTGTATGTTCAAAACCAAATGGGAAACTGATTTATGTGCAGGCCTCGTATCTTATTGCGGCGGACGAGATCCACAAGCGCGAGTTCGGCAACCTCGGCTCGATAAAGGACAACTATCCGAAATATGTGATTTCGATGAACCCGCTTCTCACGAAAAGCGATTTCGACGGGATAACGCACATCCATCTGCGGACGTTCCTGACGGAAGAGGATTTTTAGTCTGTAAAGTTTGAAAGTTCATAAAGTTTGAAAGTGGCTGGCGCACGGTAATGTATCGGCGTCAATCCGCGCAATCTTCGAGAGAAAAATAACTCCGGGAAAAGCTGTTGAAAATATTCCGCAAAATAATTTGCTGTAAGTGTGCCGTTTATGAAGAAAATTTTATACATTTGCGGCCTGAAAAATATAAAATAAGTTAATAACCAAGAAGTTGTACCCGACACGGATTAAGGGATTTAAAAGATGAAAAGACAATTAAAAACATTAGCGACAGTGATGGTTTGCATGGCGATGGCGCTGTGCGTGTCGTGCAAGAAAGACAATGCAGAACCGAATGGCGGTGGCACAGGTGGTGGCGGTAATACAGGCGGCGGTGTCACAGGCGACCACGAATATGTTGACCTCGGCCTTCCGAGCGGGCTTCTGTGGGCCACGTGCAACGTGGG
>CALBNV010000040.1 GCA_937896895.1 uncultured Bacteroidales bacterium
AAGTTTGGAGAGTTAAGAGTGGAGTTTTCACTCTTGACTCTCTTTTTTAATCACAGCTAACAACTAAAGACTAACAACTAAAGACTAACAACTAAAGACTAACAACTAAAAAAAACTCTCCTCTCTATAAAATTATTCGTATCTTTGCACCCTAACATTTTGCATGTCGTTAAAACTTGTGAAATTCAAATAATATCAATCTAATACGTTACAAAATGAAAAAATTCTACTTGTTAATCACAATGGTGGCTTTCAGTTTCTTCGGCTTGAAGGCCCAGGTGGAGGCGCCGGAAGACCTCCACGTTTCACCGACAGGCTGGGCACAGTGGACCAGCAGCGCGACCATCGAACAGCCGGAATACGGCGAGACATTCTTTTACCCCTTCAATTTACCAACTCTCGCCGGCTGGACTTTGATTGACGGCAACAATGACGGCAGAAACTGGGTGGTCGGTTATGACCCGTTCGGCGGTGTCGGCGAATATTGCGCCTCATCAGCGTCAACCGACGGCTACACGTCATTCGGCACCGACGACTACCTGGTCTCACCACAGGTGCTCATCGGCAAGAAATCAGTCTTTACCTACGAAATCACGAGCCACTGGTCAAGCCCGCGCGACCACTACGGCATCGCAATTTCAACGGGAAGCCCGACAGACCCTGACGACTTCACCGTCATCTTCCACGGTGTCGCGGCACACGGATGGCAGACAAAGACCATCGACCTCGGCGAATATGCAGGCCGTTACGTCTATATCGCAATACGTCACTATGAGGCCGACGGCTTCAAACTCGACCTCAAGAACGTCGCACTCGGAAATGACACGAAGAAAGACTTCATCGGCTTTAACATCAAACTCAACGATGAGGTCGTGGCGCAGAACGTCGCCGACTGCTACTATCAGTTTGAGACAGGCAGCCTCGCTGAAGGACAGACATATACCACTTCGGTCCAGGCCGTCTTCGACGAAGGCCAGAGCGACTGGACATCATACGAGTGGACATACGCGTCATGCGACAACTTCGAGGGCTATGAAACCGTCGAGGTCGAGAACATCGGCAACGACGTTCTGGTCTCATGGGAGAACGAGGAGCTTGACGGGACATATCTGTATTACGACAACGGCATGAATGAAGAAGGCATCGGCCTCGGTGCAGGCACCCCGATTTACTGGGCCATTCATATCCCAGCGACAAGTCTCGCACCTTATATCAATTACAGGGCCACGGGCGTTGCGATGTACGACTATGAGGGACACCGCGGCAAAATCATGATATATCAGGGCGATGAGACAACACCAGAGAACCTGCTTTACACCCAGAATTACATAACAACAGGCTGCGGCCAATATATCGACATTCCGTTTGACGAGTATGTCGCCATCGACAACACAAGAGGCCTTTGGTTCGTGATGTTGAGTCTCACCGGCACTTATCCGGCCCCTATCGGCCCGAACACCGGTGACCCGTACGGGCGTCTCTACTCCGACAACGGCACCGACTGGTACGACCTCGCCGCCAACGGCGCCGACAACTCGTTCAACCTGCGCGGTTACATCGAAGAGAACAACGGTGTCATCGGCACAATGGTGTTCAAGAACGGGACCTGCCTGACACCGAAACCCGTCCACGGCAACGCCTTCGTCGATGACGGTTCAAAGACCGATTATGAATATTGCATCAGGAAAGTCTATTCGTTTGACGTCAACGACCCTGAGAGATTCGCGATGTCATGCCCGACATGCGCCACGATACAGGATGTCGCCGAGGTGACGGAGAACGTCATCGGCGTTTATCCTAACCCTGCATCGGAGACAATCACCATCAAGGGCGTTGAGGTCGAGAACGTCATGATTTACAACTCACTCGGCCAGATTGTCGATGTGCTTGGCGCGACACAGAACGTTGATGTCAGAAATTACACATCAGGCATTTACATGATGGTCATCAACGGAAATGAGAGGGTGAGATTTGTGGTAAGATAAAAACACAATTAAGTGTTAAGCGTGGAGAGTTGGGAGTGGAGTTTCACTCTCAACTCTCTTTTTTAGCCAGAATCTCCACTCTGAACACTTCAAGTTTCACACCCAATTCTGGCTTCTCGCCCTGCTCTTGTTCACCAGAACCACGCCGGTGAAGACGAGAACCGCCGCCACGGCCTTCTGCCAGCTCAGACGGTCCATCCCCATCAGAATCCCAACTACTGTCGCGATTATCGGCTGCAGGTAACCGTAAAGGCTTATCACCGTTGGCCGCAGCGTCTTCTGCCCTATCGGTATCAGGAAATACGCGATGAACGTCGAGAAAAGTATTATGAAGCCAAGCTCATAAAGATACCTCGCCGGCATGACGGTCATGTCGAGACGCACCAACTCCCTGATGTCGAACGGGATGGCGACGACAGCCGAGAACAGGAACATCCATTTCATAAATGTTATCACATTATATTTTGAAATGAGCGGTTTGAATATTCCGAGATAACAGGCGAAGAAAAGCGAATTTAACACCGTGAGGACTATTCCGAGCGGCTTCGTCTCGGTTACGCCTCCGCTCACGGCTCTTACCGTATTCAGAATCAGGAAGATGATACCGCAGAAACTCATCACGACGCCTCCAGCCTTCTTGAGCGTAATCGGCTCTTTCAACACTATCGCCGCGACGAACATGGTGAAAATGGGCGTTATCGCGTTGATGATTGAGATGTCAAGCGGCGTCGCCACGGTGCTTGCCTTCAGGAAGGTGAGCTGCGTGAGGAAAAGACCGAGCATCGACGCACAGAAGATCTTCGGGAAGTCTTTTGGCTCGACTTTCTCCTTCGGCATAAACAGCGACACAAGCCAGAAAAGCAGTGTCGCGCCCGCCGCCCTGAAACAGAAAAGCCCTAAAGGTGAGATGAATGCGAGATTCGACAGGTCTCTGCACACTATGATGTTGAACCCGAAAATTGTATATGCGCCGAAACACGCGAGATGCCCGAAAACCTTTTTCATTCTAAATTTTTTCGCGCAAAATTACTAATTATTTGAATGCATGATTATCAAAAAACGAGTATCTTTGCATTTCAAAATTGGATTAAAAAACATTTGACATGAGCAAGAGAGAGACTCCAATACTGCTTCTCACAGGATACCTCGGAAGCGGCAAGACCACTTTGGTCAACAACATCCTTTCAAACAGGAAAGGCATCAAGTTTGCAGTGATAGTCAATGATATAGGCGAAGTGAACATCGACGCGACCCTCATCCAGAAAGGCGGCGTGGTGGGCAAGAAAGACGAAAGCCTTGTGGCACTCCAGAACGGCTGCATCTGCTGCACGCTGAAGATGGACCTCATCCAGCAGATCACCGACATCATCAAGATGGGACGCTTCGACTACATCGTCATCGAAGCCAGCGGCATCTGCGAACCGGAACCTATCGCACGCACAATCAGCAGCATACCACAGATGGGACGCGAATACACCAAATATGGCGACGCCCGACTCGACTGCATCGTCACCGTCGTTGACGCACTCAGAATGCAAAGCGAGTTCGGCTGCGGTGACAAACTCCAACGCGAAAACATTGATGAAGAAGACATCGAGAACCTCATCATACAGCAGATTGAGTTCTGCAACATCGTGCTTCTCAACAAGGTCTCCGACGTGAAACCAGAAGAACTTGCACGCATCAAGCTGATAATCAAGAATCTGCAGCCTGACGCCGAAATCATCGAATGCGACTACGGACAGATTGAACTCGACAAGATACTTGAGACTTACATGTTCGACTACAACAAGGTCTCTGGTTCGGCAGGGTGGATCAAGATAATTGAAGGAAGAGATAACCACGAAGATAATCACCACGAATCACACGAATCGCACGAAGATAATGATGACGATGACCATGAACATCATCACCACCACCATCATCATGACCATGACCATGAGAATGAGGAGGAAGGTGAGGCTGAGGAGTACGGGATCGGCACTTTCGTGTATTTCGCACGCAAGCCGTTCGACACGCTGAAGTTCAACGACTATGTGTTGAACAAATGGCCGAAGAGCATCATCCGCGCGAAAGGCCTTTGCTATTTCGCTGACAATCAGGATATGTCGTATATCTTCGAACAGGCTGGCGTACAGAAGAAACTGTCGGAGGCCGGTTATTGGTTTGCCACAGCTTCAAAAGAGGAGCTTGAGCAGATGGCACGTCAAGACCCGACCATCCTCAACGACTGGGACGAAGAATACGGCGACCGTATGGAAAAAATCGTGTTAATCGGCCAGAAGATGGATAAAGAACAGATTACCAGAGACTTAGACAACTGTCTGTTTTAGATTAGAGATAAAAGATAAAAGTTAAAAGAGGCTTCCTCCTTTTTAACTTTTATCTTTAATCTTTAAACTTTAATCTTTTAACTTTATGCGACTTATCAGCCCTCCTTCGGTGTGCAGGTTTCTGTTTCCGGCCATGATTTGGCAAATGCCGGAGGGAGAGAAGTGTCTTTACCTGACTTTTGACGACGGGCCGCATCCAACGATAACGCCGCAAGTGCTTGATATTCTGCGCAAATACAATGCCAAAGCGACTTTTTTCTGTATCGGCAACAACGTTCAGAAATATCCTGAGACTTTTGAACTTCTAAAAAAAGAAGGTCACAGTATCGGCTCTCACACTTTCAACCACGAGAACGGCTGGAAGACCGGAACCGATGATTATGTCAAATCGGTCATCGATGCCAACAATTTGATTCACAGCGATTTATTCCGTCCGCCTCACGGGAAAGTCAGGTATTCACAGATCAAGAAACTGCGGAAATTGACAAGTGGTGAGAAGCCGCTTAATATCGTTGCATGGACGGTCATTGCGTACGACTGGGACAAGGGTCTCACTCCTGAGCAGGTGTATAACAATGTGATTAACAATGCAAAAGACGGTGCCATCATTGCTTTTCACGACAGTGAGAAAGCCTATCCGCGGATGATTGAGGCGTTGCCGAAGGTTTTGGATTATTTCACAGGGAGAGGTTATTCTTTCAAGGCTATCACCCTATCCGGCTCCAATCAAAATCCTGCTCAAACATTTTGACAAAATATTGCTTTGTGGCGTAATGTTCCGGTTTTGAGAGTGTCGGGTCATCGTCAAGCAGGAGGTTCGCCATGCGTCGTGTGTGTCTAATAATCGGTTCATCGTGCTGGAAATCGCCTAATTTCATCTCTATCTGTCCCGATTGACGTGTGCCTTGTGTCTCACCCGGGCCGCGTAGCTGAAGGTCGGCCTCTGCAATTTCAAAGCCGTCGTTGGTACGCACCATCGTCTCCATCCGTTTCTTGCCTTCGCCTGTGATTTTATGGTCGGTGATAAGCACGCAGAACGACTGGTCGGCGCCGCGCCCCACTCTTCCGCGGAGCTGATGCAGCTGCGAAAGCCCGAACCTGTTGGCGTTTTCAATTATCATGACTGAAGCGTTAGGCACATTCACGCCGACCTCAATGACCGTCGTTGCCACCATGATATGCGCCTCACCGCGCACGAAACGCTGCATCTCCCAGTCTTTGTCGTCAGGTTTCATCTGTCCGTGAACCATGCAGATATGATATTGCGGTTCAGGGAAATCGCGGCACATCGCGTCAAAACCTTCCTGAAGGTTGATGAGGTCCATCTTCTCCGATTCCTTTATCAAAGGATAGACGACATAGATCTGTCGGCCTTCGGCGATTTGTTTTTTCATGAAGCCGATGATTGCGAGACGTTGCTCCTGATAAGCGTGTATTGTCTTGACGGGCTTGCGTCCGGGCGGCAGTTCGTCGATTTTCGAGACATCGAGGTCGCCATATTCCGTCATGGCGAGAGTGCGTGGTATCGGGGTTGCTGTCATCACCAAGGTATGAGGTGGGAACGGAGTCTTCTCCCAGAAAGAGGCACGTTGTGCAACGCCGAAACGATGTTGTTCGTCGATGATGCAAAGGCCCAAGTTCTTGAAAACCACAGTATCTTCAATAAGCGCGTGGGTACCGATGATGATTTGAAGTTCGCCAGAGGCGAGGTCGGCGAGAATCTGTCTGCGTTCAGAGGTTTTCGTCGAGCCTGTCAACAATGCGACATGCACATTGAGACCTTCAAGCTGTTTGCGAATTGTCTCAAGATGCTGAGTGGCAAGAATTTCCGTCGGTGCCATCAGTGCGGCTTGGAAGCCGTTGTCAAGGGCAATGAGCATAATCATCAGCGCGACGATAGTCTTTCCGCTGCCCACATCGCCTTGCAGGAGCCTGTTCATCTGATGTCCGCTTTTCAGGTCGGCACGGATCTCCCGAATCACGCGTTTCTGCGCATTTGTCAAGGGAAATGGAAGATGTTCCTTATAAAATGTATTAAAATAATATCCAATATTCTGAAAGACAACGCTTTGAGTGTTTTTCTCACGATCTTTCTTATGAATCAGAAGGCGAAGTTGGAAGAAAAAATGTTCTTCATATTTAAGTCGAAGAGTGGATTGTTCAATGTCGCGACTGTTTGAAGGAAGATGAATTTTATAGTAAGCTTCTTTGCGAGACATCAGTTTGTCGTTAAGCACAAGGCTTTCAGGAAGCACTTCCGGAACCATGTTCCATGACTGCAACACGCATGTTTTGATAAGTTTTGCAAGCTGTTTGGTGCCGAGACCGGCATTTTTCATTTTTTCAGTAGTATTATAAACACCTTGGAGTGCTTCGCCTGCTACCACGTCATTCGGGTCATAGTCTTCGATGTCGGGGTGAGTGAAGCTGAAACGGTTATTAAAGACACTTGCTTTTCCGAATATCAGATATTTCGTATCAGGTTTGAATCGAGTTTTTATCCATTTCAGGCCTTTGAACCACACCAATTCGATTGAGCCGCTGTCATCGGTAAAAGTTGCAGTGATGCGGGTTGTACGAGGTTGACCGAACTCTTTTAGATTGCTTACTGTTCCAACTAATTGATAATAAACGCTATCATCACATATTTCCCTTACTTTATGAATTTTTGAGCGGTCAATATATCGGAATGGGAAATAGTCGAGTAAGTCCTGAAACGTAAAAATCTGAAGTTCTTTATTAAGAATTTCAGCACGTTTCGGGCCGACGCCTTTCAGGAATTCTATTTTTGTGTGCAGAATGTCAACCACATTTAAAATTTTTCTGCAAAGGTAGCAAAAAAGTCAAAGTGAGAGTGATAAAAAGATGAAGGAGAGTGATAAATCGTGGTGGTGTGTCAGGATTGTTATTTAGGCGTTGAAACGCGAAAGCCCGTCCAGTGTTGGGCGGGCTTCGTGTAATGGGTGGCGACGACCTACTTTCCCACGGTCTCCCGCAGTATCATCGGCGCGACGGGGCTTAACTTCTCTGTTCGGAATGGGAAGAGGTGGACCTCCGTGCTGTAGTCACCATGTGTGTCTCCAAGGCTCTTGCCTTGACATGGTCGGAAGGAGGACGGGGCTTTCGAAGAGCCGCGCAACGCGCGGTGCCGGATGACATCCGCTACTGCGTGCCGTACGGACTGACCCTCATGTCAGATCCGCGAAGCCTTCGGGCCATTAGTAGCGCTCGGCTGAACGTGTCGCCACGCTTGCACCTGCGCCCTATCGACGTGCTCGTCTCGCACGACCCTCATAGAAGACCTAATCTTGAGGCGGGCTTCGCGCTTAGATGCCTTCAGCGCTTATCCCGTCCGAACGCTGCTACCCGGCGGTGCGGCTGGCGCCACAACCGGTGCACAGGAGGTTCGTCCGCCCCGGTCCTCTCGTACTAAGGGCAGCGCCTCTCAAGTCTCCAGCGCCCGCAATAGATAGAGACCGAACTGTCTCGCGACGTTCTGAACCCAGCTCGCGTGCCACTTTAATCGGCGAACAGCCGAACCCTTGGGACCTTCTCCAGCCCCAGGATGTGACGAGCCGACATCGAGGTGCCAAACCACTCCGTCGATCTGAGCTCTTGGGAGGGATCAGCCTGTTATCCCCGGAGTACCTTTTATCCTTTGAGCGACGGCCCTTCCATGCGGAACCGCCGGATCACTTTGCCCTGCTTTCGCACCTGTTCGGCATGTACGCCTCGCAGTCAAGCGCCCTTGTGCCAATGCACTCACCGCGCCGTTGCCAACAGCGCTGAGGGCACCTTTGGGAGCCTCCGTTACTCTTTTGGAGGCGACCACCCCAGTCAAACTACCCGCCAAGCATTGTCCGCGCAACCCGCGCGTTAGACGCCAGACGTGCAAAGGGCGGTATTTCAACGTCGGCTCACCGCCGGCTGGCGCCGGCGGATCTCAGCCTCCCGCCTATCCTACACATCGCGCGACCAGCGCCAATGCTAAGCTGTAGTGAAGGTTCACGGGGTCTTTTCGTCCCATTGCGGGTAAGCGGCATCTTCACCGCTTCTACAATTTCACCGAGCTCATGGCTGAGACAGCGCCCAGATCGTTACACCATTCGTGCAGGTCGGAACTTACCCGACAAGGAATTTCGCTACCTTAGGACCGTTATAGTTACGGCCGCCGTTTACCGGGGCTTCGGCTCGACGCTTCCTTGCGTGACGTCTCCCCTTAACCTTCCGGCACCGGGCAGGTGTCAGGCCTTATACTTCACCTTTCGGTTTCGCAAAGCCTTGTGTTTTTGCTAAACAGTCGCCTGGGCCATTTCTCTGCGCCCCCCTCGCGGGGGGACCCTTTATCCCGAAGTTACAGGGTCAGTTTGCCTAATTCCTTGGCCATGACTCACTCGAGCACCTTTGGATACTCTCCTCGTCCACCTGTGTCGGTTTGCGGTACGGGCGGCGCATACCTGAAGCTTAGCGGCTTTTCTCGGGAGTCTGCCCCACGCCTCTGTCGCCCCGGCCGCAGCCTCGGCGTACTCTCGCCCCTCGGCGGACGCGCGGCGCTTCACTCGCGCGACTTCGCCCCCGGGCTTCAACCTGCCATTCCGTCGGCAGGCGGGCGCTTCGCTCCTCCGTCCCCGCGTCGCAATATGCGCCGGCACGGTATTGTTGAACCGTTCCCCATCGGCTGCCCCGCCGCTGCAGCGGGTGAGCCTTAGGCCCCGGCTGACCCTGATCCGATTAGCGTTGATCAGGAACCCTTGGACTTCCGGTGTGCGGGTTTCGCACCCGCATTGTCGTTACTCATGCCTACATTTGCCTTTCCGGACGCTCCAGCGCGCCTCGCGGCCCGCCTTCCGCGCAGTCCGGAATGCTCCCCTACCGATATCTCTATCCCACGGCTTCGGTGGGACGCTTAATGCCCGCTCATCATCCATACCCGACCGCTCGACTAGTGAGCTGTTACGCACTCTTTAAATGAATGGCTGCTTCCAAGCCAACATCCTAGCTGTCAGTGCAGTCGGACCTCGTTAACGCAACTCAGCGTCCGCTCCGGGACCTTGGCCGGTGGTCCGGGTTCTTTCCCTCTCGGCGACGGACGTTAGCACCCGCCGCCTCACTCCCGGGGAACGTCACGCGGCATTCGGAGTTTGGCTGGGGTTGGTAGGCGGTGAAGCCCCCGCGCCCAATCAGTATCTCTACCTCTGCGTGACTTTGGCCCGAGGCTGCCCCTAAAGGCATTTCGGGGAGTACGAGCTATCTCTCAGTTTGATTGGCCTTTCACCCCTACGCACAGCTCATCCGGATCCTTTTCAACGGAAGACGGTTCGGCCCTCCAGCCGGCTTTACCCGACCTTCAGCCTGGCCATGCGTAGATCACAAAGTTTCGCGTCTGCCCCCGGCGACTCCCGCGCCCTCTTCGGACTCGCTTTCGCTCCGGCTAGGCGCCTCAAGGCGCTCAACCTCGCCGCCGAGGAGCAACTCGTAGGCTCATTATGCAAAAGGCACGCGGTCACCGCTCGCGCGGCTCCCACAGCTTGCAGGCGCACGGTTTCAGGTACTGTTTCACCCCGCTGCCCGCGGTGCTTTTCACCTTTCCCTCACGGTACTGGTACGCTATCGGTCTCCCGGGAGTGTTTAGCCTTGGCGGATGGTGCCGCCGGATTCGGACGGGATTCCTCCGGTCCCGCCCTACTCAGGATCCGCCCCCGCGGTCCGCCGGCTTCGCGTACGGGGCTGTCACCCTGTACCGCGGGCCTTTCCAGGCCTCTTCCGCTGCCGGCTCGCCGTCCTTTGGGCGTCCTACTACCCCGGCCCCGCCTTGACGGGACCGGTTTGGGCTCTGCCGCTTTCGCTCACCACTACTCGCGGTATCACTGTTGTTTTCTCTTCCTCCGCCTACTTAGATGTTTCAGTTCGGCGGGTTCGCCTCCGCTCTGAGCGGATGGCAGGCCTCCTGCCTGCCGGGTTGCCCCATTCGGACATCCGGGGGTCACGGCCCATTTGCGGCTCGCCCCGGCTTTTCGCAGCTTGTCACGTCCTTCCTCGCCTCCGGGAGCCAAGGCATCCACCGTGCGCCCTTGGATACTTCGCGTATCCGAACGACACAACTTCATGTCGGTATCCTCTCGGTACCTCGTGTTGCTCTTGTGCTCTTTATTACTCGTGTCTCCTTCCAGTATGTCAAAGAACCTCGCCCCACAACCGGGGCTGCGTGGAGGATAAGGGACTCGAACCCTTGACTTCCAGCTTGCAAAGCTGGCGCTCTACCGGCTGAGCTAATCCCCCGCGGCGACTTCCCGTAGTCCCGGGCAGACTCGAACTGCCGACCCCCACATTATCAGTGTGGTGCTCTAACCGACTGAGCTACAGGACTCCGTCCGATCCGTCTGCGCCGCGCCCTGAGCGCGGCGGGGTGGCTCACGCCCTCCCCATGGCCCATCATCTCCAGCAATCAGCCTGTCTGAAAGGGGCGGGAAAAGACATCTCTCCCCATACTGCGGGCCACCCGCTCCAGAAAGGAGGTGTTCCAGCCGCACCTTCCGGTACGGCTACCTTGTTACGACTTAGCCCCAATTACCAGTTTTACCCTAGGCCGGCTGCTTACACCAGACTTCAGGTACCCCCGGCTTTCATGGCTTGACGGGCGGTGTGTACAAGGCCCGGGAACGTATTCA
>CALBNV010000041.1 GCA_937896895.1 uncultured Bacteroidales bacterium
CTATTAGCTGGCATTTATTAGAAGCTTTAAAGAATACAGATAAAAAGTTTTATCGTATTACTTTTAATGAGATTACAAAAAATGCTGTAAAAGAATCATTAAAGAATGCAAGAGAAATTAATATGGATCTTGTTAATGCTCAGCAGGCTCGTCGTATGCTCGACAGAATGGTTGGTTATGAGATCAGTCCGATTCTTTGGAACAAGGTGAAAAGAGGCCTCAGCGCCGGTCGTGTGCAGTCCGTTGCACTTCGTATGATTTGCGATAAGGAAGCAGAGATTGCAGCATTTGTTCAGGAGGAATACTGGACACTTGCCGGTGATTTTTATATGGCGGGCGGGAAAAGACCGATTAAGGCAACCTATTTCGGTAAGGACAAGAAGGCAGAGCTTCATAACGAGGCGGAGACGAATCGTGTGCTTTCCGAGCTTACGTATGCTTCCTATACCGTAACCGAAATTAAGGAGGGTGAGCGCAAGAAGAAGGCGCCGCTTCCCTTTACAACCAGTACTTTGCAGCAGGAAGCCTCCAAGGTTCTTAACTACTCCACGCAGAAGACGATGCGTATCGCGCAGCAGCTCTACGAGTCGGGAAAGATCACCTATATGCGTACCGACTCCGTCAACCTCTCGACTTTCGCCATGAGCCAGGCACGCAAAGAAATTGAGAATCTCTTCGGCGCTCAATACGTCAAGACTCGTCAGTTCACCACAAAGAGCAAAGGCGCACAGGAAGCACACGAAGCTATCCGTCCGACATACCTCGACCAGCAGACCATCAAAGGCACAGCCGATGAACGCCGTCTCTACGATTTAATCTGGAAACGCACAATCGCTTCGCAAATGGCTGATGCCCAGATAGAAAAGACCGTCGTGAACATCGACGTGTCAAATTCCGACAAGGATTTCGTGACATCGGGCGAAGTTGTGCTCTTCGACGGATTCTTGAAAGTCTATATCGAGAGTGTCGATGACGAGAACGGCGAGAATGCCAACAGCATGCTTCCGCCGATGAGGATAGGGCAGACGCTCGAACTCGACAAGATGGAGGCGCAGCAGCGTTACGCCCGCAAGCCGTTCCGCTACACCGAAGCCAGCCTCGTCAAGAAGATGGAAGAGCTCGGAATAGGACGCCCATCAACATACGCCCCGACAATCTCCACGATCCAGAAAAGAGAGTATGTCGAGAAGAAAGACATCACCGGCGAGACACGCAACTATAAGATTTTCACATTGAAGAAGAACAAAATCACCGAGAAGGCAGGCAAGGAGAACATCGGCTTCGAGAAGGCCAAGCTTGTCCCGACAGACATCGGAGTGCTTGTAAACAAGTTCCTGATGAACTATTTCGAGACAATCATCGACTACAATTTCACCGCCAATGTCGAAAAGGAGTTCGACAAGATTGCCGAAGGCCGCTGCGAGTGGAACGCCATGATCAAGGATTTCTACAAAGGTTTCCACAAGGACATCGAGGCGACATCGGGCAATTCGGGCAAGTTCAGCGGCGAGAAGTTCCTCGGCATCGACCCGACTTCCGGAAAGAAAGTTTTCGTGAAGATAGGACGTTTCGGGCCTGTGGCTCAGATCGGCGAGACGGAGGCCGACGAGAAACCGAGGTTCGCGGGTCTGCACAAAGACCAGAGCATCGAGACCATCACCTTGGACGAGGTTCTGGACCTGTTCGCTTTCCCGCGCACGCTCGGCGAATACGAAGACGCAGAGATTCAGGTGGCAATCGGACGTTTCGGCCCGTACGTGAAGCACAAGAGCGCGTTTTACAGCCTCTCCAAGCTCGACGACCCTTCGACGGTGACATTCCAACGCGCCGTCGAGATAATCGAAAATAAGCGCAAATCCGACCTCGACAACGTGGTCTCGACATATCCGGAGGATGCCGACCTCAAAGTGCTGAAAGGAAGATTCGGTATTTACATCACGTACAAGAAGGCTAACTACAAGATTCCGCGCAGCTATGATGCCAACAACCTGAGCTATCAGGACTGCATGGACATCATCGCCGACCCCGCCAACGCGTCGAGGAAACGAGGGGCGAAGAAGTAGTTAAGAGAGGAGAGAGTAGAGAGTAGAGTTAAGAGAGCGCGAGGCGACGTGAGTTGTTCCGCGTTTTTTGATATGTTTTTGAAAACACCGCGTCATTTAATAAAAACACGAAAAACACTTACTTATTGTTTTTTTTTATCTTCTCGAATGCCTCGCTTGGCTCTTCGACATCCATACAGAGCGTCTCCATTGGGCAGAGACCGTCTCCCTTCCTGTTGATGATACGCTTCACCTTCTCTTCGTAAAAAAAAGGAATGCGGTGTTTTTCAAACACTTCCGCCGCCGGCTCCGAGATGATGTTGGTGTGGACTTCCTTTATCCCGCCCAAAACCATGAGCAGCGCCGCCGCCTTCCCGATGACCTTGTCGGCAACCGATGCGCCTTTCAAGAAATCCTTTTCGTTTTCCAAAAGATGGAGCAACGGCTTCACGCCGCGGTCGGAAGAGGTGAAAACCTTGTCATCGGAAGAGATTGCCACTAAAGTGAAGTTTCTGGTTTTCAATAAGGTTTTGGCAGTGTTTAGCATTTTTGTTCAGTTTGGAGTTTTGAGAGTGAAGAGTGGAGTTATTGTTCAGTTTGGAGTTT
>CALBNV010000042.1 GCA_937896895.1 uncultured Bacteroidales bacterium
CACGGTGATCCAGGATCCCGGAGGTGCGGGCCACGTTCCGTCTACGGATTACTTCGTTCACGACGTGCTTTGTATGGCGAGCAGATGAGAGAAGAACGGCGAAAGAAGACATTTCGATGGAAGACAAGAGAGAACTGAATAACGAAGAACTCGAACAGGTCGCCGGCGGTGAACTTCCTCAGGGTGTCGAACTCGGAACCTACGAATATACGATCCCGGCGGGCGCGTCCGCAAAAGGCGTGATCGATACCTGTTACAGAAAGTTTCAATGTTACGACAACTGTAAATTCGTCAGAGCGTTGGCACGGCTGGACTCGGCAGATATGATCCTTTTCAATCGAAAGATGACCGTCGTTGCGGAAAAGGTCAGCGTCCCCGAAGGGAATGGTATTCCGGCACATTCCTTTTACAACATCCTGAATGTGCTGGCTTCAAGGGACTGCTGACCGAAGGGTGCCGACACCTTTCTTTATCATTTTGATGATAATAATAACTACATAAAAGGAGACTATATCATGGAAACTTACAAGAACCTCAAAAAAAGCACAAAGATCGGGCTGATCGTCAGCATGGTTTTCGTCGTATTTGCCGTTGGAGTCGGATTTTTCAACTTAATTCATTTCCTCATGAACGATTTGTCAGCAGGATTCATTCCCGCTCTCAAAATCGTTATGACACTGATCATGAGTTTTTTGACTTTGCTTTACGCGACCGTTGGGTATCGGAAGCCGCACGGAAATCTGCTTCGTTGGATGTTCATGGTGTTTGGCTTTGTTGTTGCATGGTCTGAAGCTATGCCTGGCCCTCCTGTTCATGTGGAATTACAGACTCTTGGAACGGTTTGTTCTGTTACAACAGCTTTAATCATTGTCTTCCTTTCGGGACGGCTGCAGAAGATTAAACAAAATCAAATGCTGTTGTGCGTCGCCACTGTATTTCTGATTGCACAAATTGTTTTGAAGATGATTGCAAGCACTATGGTTGAGTTCATGTTTGCCGTGTTCCTCGACTCTTGCATTCCTTTGTTTCTTCTTCTTGCCCTCGGCTTCGCCTACGTCGCCCGTTATGAAGAACACAAAGCCGCAGGGCTTGCGGACAAGGCAGACGCTTGAATTAGAAATCAAAAATGATATAATAATTTTTTAAATAAAAGGAGACTTTCAAAATGGAAACGAAAAACAATCTCAAAAAGGGGGCAAAAATCGGACTGATCATTATGACGGTTCTGATCCTCGCTTCATTCGTCATTACGGTAATGGGTTTCATGCGTCCCAGCACCACGGCTCCGTTGGTCAAAAACGCACAGATCGCCGCCAATCTCTTGACGATGGTATTGACCGCCGTTTACGCATTTTGGGGTTACAAAAAACCGCACGGTAATTCGCTCCGTATAACATTTCTGCTCTTCGCCGCATTCACAGTGGCTCGTCTCGTCATCCCTCGTTCCCCCATCGGTAACGAAACCCTCCGCTATATCGCAGAAGGTACATTGGCCCTTTCGGCAATCCTTATCTCGTATATGGGCGGCAGATTACATAAGATTAAAAAGAATAAAATCCTCATCGCAGTTGTGGCAATTCTGCTCTTTGCATCTTCGTTGATCGTCGTCACCAGTTTCCCTGAATTCAACTTTATGCGCTGTGTCAGCAACATGACGCAGGTCATCTGCTGGATCGCACTCAGCATTTCTTACCTTGCCCGCTTTGAAGAACACAGAGCCGCAGGGCTTGCGGACAAGCAGGATGCTTGAATCAGGAATCTAAAAATATAACATAAAAGGAGACTTTCAAAATGGAAACTTACAAAAATCTCAAAAAAGGCACGAAGATCGGGTTGATCATTAGCATGGTCTTCATCATTTTCGGCATTGTTCTTTCCGTTTATAACATCGTCGCAGCGGGAAGAATTCCTGCCCTCCCGGGAGAGGGAATGGATCTCGGCGCGAATCCGGCCCCCGCCGCTCACGGTGTGATTCCCCCGGTCGTGAGAAATTGCATTGACCTTGTTCTTCTTCTCGCGGTTACGTTCTATGCGGTTATCGGACATAAAAAGCCGCACGGAAATATGCTGAAATACCTTTTCCTCGCATTTGGGACCATGCTTGTTTTGAACGTTTGCTTGACAGGAATCAATGGCTCTATCAGCGAGATCATCTCTTCCGTGCTCACCGGCTTTGCCGTAATGATCTTTACATACGTTTCCGGGCGTCTTGATCGGATCAATCAAAACAGAATTTTTCTTGTTATTGCCGGTGTGTTCCTCTTGGCAACGATGTTGATTCCCGCATTTTCCGGATTCTTCCTTATCAACGGCTTCCTTTCTTCTCTCACTCCTCTGATCGTTCTTCTCGCTCTCGGCTTTGCTTACACCGCCCGTTATGAAGAACACATAGCCGCAGGGCTTGAAGATAAATAATTTAAGAGGTTTTGAATTATGAAAAGTTACAATAACATTAAAACAGGTACAAAAATCGCAATGGCAATTTCAATCGCTTTGGTTGCTTTGATCTTCGTTTCATCAATTATGGGTTTGATAAAAGATACTCAGACACTTCCGGCAATCAAAATATCACAGATCATCGCAAATATCGCTACGGTGATTATGATTCTGTATTATATGCTCTTCGGCTACAAAAAGCCTCACGGAAATTCGCTGCGCAACATATTTGTGATTTCCGCAATTTTGATAATTGCAAGACTTATTCTTCCCCACACCCATATTGAAAACGACGTATTAAAATACGTTGCTAAAAGCGGATTCGGTTTGGCGGCTATACTTATCGCATTCGTCGGCGGAAGACTCAACAAAATCAAGCAGAACAAGATTTTGATGATAATCATCGGCGTTTCACTTTTGATTCCCTCCGTTATAGTAGCCGCAAGTTTCCCTGAATTCATCTTCATGCGCGCTGTCAGCAGTATGGCGCAACCGATCGGTTGGTTGGCGCTCTGCATTGCTTACGTTGCACGTTTTGAAGAGCACAAAGCCGCAGGACTTGAGGATAAATAATAAATTTTTTTAAACATAAAACCTCGGGAGTTTCACCGCTTTCGAGGTTTTTATTTTACGGCAGTTTTTGTAAGCACTGTTCATTTTCACGGTTTTCGGGCAAAAGTGCTCTGCTTCTTGAAATTTTTTGAATTTTATGGTATAATCTTGTTGTAAAAAACACTTGAGAGGGATTTTATGGATACGAAAAGCGAAAAGAAAACCGTGTGCAAAGTAATTGCTCTTCTTCTGTTGGTTTGTATGACAGCAGGGGTGATTACCGGATGCGGCAAAAAACCTTTTGAAATTCGCGCGATAGATAATTATTTCTATGAGGCAGGAACGTATACTTCGCTCGATTATGATTTTGTCAACAACTATTTTGCAAAAGAAAACGACAACTGGGGCGGCGGCTGTTCCGCTATTTCCGCTGACGTAAACGGAACTCGTCTTGTTGGAAGAAATATGGATCTGAATATTTCAAACAAGTGTGCTTACGTTGTGCGTACGGATATCCCGAACAAGTACAAAACGTTTGGACTTGCCTACACGTTCAGAGATATTTCTCCCGACTATGAGATCGTTAAGAAAGACGGCCTTGGAGATACGTTTGAAAAAATTCTTCCGTTTATGTGTGACGACGTGGTCAACAGCGAAGGTCTTCATATAGAAATCAATATGAGACACGGTGAAAAAGATGAAAACGGAAACGACGTTTTCGGTGTAGAGCATACCAACGAAGCCGCTTCCGAAAGGGTTTACGTTTTTAATCTGACACAGTACATTGCGTTGAATTGTAAAGACCTGGAAGCGGTTAAAAAGTACCTGAAAGAAGACATTGATGTTTACACGCAGAAAAATTACTGGAGTTACGCCTTTATCATTACCGATGCGAAAGGCAACAGTGCCTTACTTGAGTTTGGTAACGGAAAGTATTATTGGGTAGACAAAGACGAAAACGGCATTGTAGCGCAGACAAACTTCTATGTGAACGAAGAATGCAATGCAATAGAGGATATCAAGACAGGCCTTGGCAGATACGACACTCTCATGAGCGGAATTAAAGATGTGAATAACGAGAAGGATCTCTACGAGCTTATGAAAAAAGTGTCTTATTCGTGGTATTATTCCGATTATGATGACTGTAAAAAGAATCACTTTGATCCGAGAAGCGAAATCATCGGCGAAGAAAACGATGCCGGTATCGACTTAACTTACGCCTTGGTTATGGATGAAAAAACGGAAGAAAGAATTTCTGCATTCTTAAATCAGATGGGAGAATACGTGAATTCGCTGTCAAGAGAAGAAAAGCAGGCACAGAATACGTATTGGGAATCGACCTTCACGGAGATTGTAAATCCTGCCGAAAAAACCATTCAGGTCCGCTTGTTTGAAAACGAATCAATGATGTATAAAATAACCTTCGGCGGAATTGAAAAAATCGACGGAATTATCAATAAATAAAACACAAAGCCGCGGGTCTTGAAAATAAATAATTTTGGAGTGTTGAATTTTGGAAACTTACAAAAATCTCAAAAAAGGAACAAAGATAGGTTTGATTATTTCGGCGGCACTTTGCGTTGTTGCACTGGTTGGCGAAATTATGAGTTTTGTTAGGTTAAACAATTCAAATCCGCAAGCAATCATTTTTGTTTGTTTAAGAATCGTGATTGTCATGGGTACCATTGTTTATACGCTGGTCGGTTATAAAAAGCCGCACGGAAATATGTTGAGAGCGACACTTTTCATTTTTGCCGGCTTTTTGGGGACGGTCGCACTCACAGCATATAACGGCATCAACGGTTTTCTCAGCATGGTTGCGGCAATTACCGTTTCATATATTGCAGGCAGACTGAACAAGATCGAAAAGAACCGAATCCTTTTGGTAATTGTGGGTGTCCTTCTTCTTTCCGGGCAGATCGCGGAGATCATCCACGCAAACAGTCAAAATGCGTTCGTTGCGATCAATATTCTTTTGCCGCTGATCATTTTCACTGCACTTGCTTTCTCCTACACCGCCCGCTATGAAGAACACAAAGCCGCAGGGCTGGATGATTAATAAAGGTAATGCAGAATGAAGTATTATTTTCATATTCAAGGCAATAAGTTTATTGATTTCAAGCCGTCGTATATTATTGAAAATGAGTGCCGTCAGGTCGTTTATGAAATTCAAACCTTAAAATTACCGCTACTGGGGCATGGTAAATTCAAATTCATCAATCACCAAACGCTCGTCAGCCGTGAGTATTCCGTGTCCAACCCAATCACGCAGAACGACAGCCATCAGCGCCGTATCGTGAACAGTGATGACAACTACATAACGATTGACGGTAAAAACTGTTGGGAAATATTTATGTCAGACGGATATGGCTATGTGGGCGAGCTGGCCGGCTTTGTGCCGTCATACACCATAACTCAAAACGGTCGAAATGTTTGCCGTGTTATTTGCACGGGAAGAAATGTATATGACGAAAATTTACCACTACCCAAAATAGTACAATCGGGATATTGTCGCTGTGAATGCGATAACGAAATGGATTTGGACCGCTTAGCGCTGTTTTGCTTTATAACGTCGAGGGCAGATCCGTTTAAAACGCGAGATAACCTTGATAATTTTTAACATACAATGAATTTATTTTCACCGCTCTTGCCTTCTCCTACACCGCCCGCTTCGAAGAACACAAGGCGGCGGGACTTGAAGATAAATAATTTAAGGAGTTTTGTATTATGGAAAATTATAAAAATTTGAAAAGGGCACGAAAATCAAATTTTAGGGAACCTCTAATTATTATGGGGAGTGTCGGCGCTGTCAGCGGCGGCAATGAGTGAGTTTTATGGGTGAAACGACAATATCTTATATAAAGCTGTCAATAGCGACGCTGCTTCCGGTAGCGGCGGCGATAATAGTATATCTTATCCGGGGCAGGACGAAGATGAAAAATCTTCCGTATTCGGTCAAGCAGGCGCTGATCGGCATTTTGTTCGGAGGGCTTGCGATACTCGGCACCGAGTGGGGAATACCGATGAACGGCGCGCAGGTCAACTGCCGCGACGGAGCGGTGCTGGTTGCCGGACTTATGTTCGGCGGACCTGCCGGCATCATCGCCGGAGTCATCGGCGGAGTCGAAAGATACATAGCGGTGTATTGGGGCGTCGGCACGTTTACTCAGATAGCCTGCTCGGTCTCGACCGTGATCGCGGGACTGTATAGCGCGGCTCTGCGCCGTTGGATGTTCGAAGACAAAAAGCCGGGCTGGGCGCTCTCGCTTGCGATCGGTATCGTCATGGAGACATTCCATCTCACGATGGTCTTCATCACGAATATGGCACAGCCCGAAAAAGCCATGGAGGTAGTCAAGGCTTGCACCTTCCCGATGATAATAGCAAACGGCGTGTCGGTCATGCTTGCCGCGGTCGCGCTTACGATAATCGCAAAGGAACCCTTATTCGTCGATCGCAAGAACGGCGTGCATATATCCCAGACAATCCAGCGCTGGCTGCTCCTGACAGTCGTCGTTGCTTTCGCCGCGACCTCCTTCTTCGTATTCAGATTACAGGATGAGATCGCCACGTCGCAGACCGATTCGCTTCTCTCGCTCGCGATAGAGGACGTTGCGGACGACATAACGAAGGCGTCGGATGAAAACCTGCTCGCGATAGCGAGGAAGGTCGCTTACGAAACGCGCAGCAACGACCTGAATACACTTCTTAAAAAATACAGTCTTTCGGAAATAAGCGTCATAAACAGCGAGGGCAGGATCATAGCGTCGTCAGACGAGAGCTACGTCCGCAATAATTACAACTTGTGGGAGCTTGGAGATCAGTCGAGAGAGTTTATGACCAACATAGAGAAAAACGGCGAATACGTCCAGGGCTACGGTCCGATCTCGGCGGACGCGAGCATTTTCCGCAAATACGCGGGAGTGTCGTATAGCTCGGGATACATTCAGGTCGGATACGATGCCGAGCGCTTTCAGCAGGACATAGGAGAGCAGGTCAAGGGCATCACTCAGAACCGCCACGTCGGAAACACGGGTTATATAATCATACTCGACGAAAATTTAGGCGTTCAGAGCGCCCCGAAGAATTTTGCCGACGTCGATTTCAAAAAAGCGCTTGACGGCAGGATGGAAGAGGAAGGCGCGGTATTCGAGAGCGCCGATCCCGACGGGAATCCCACGTTTTCAAAATACACTGTAAGAGAAGGTTATTATATAATCTCGGTGCTTCCGAAGAAGGAAGCGCTGCAGATGCGCAATATAGCTCTTTACGTCAACACGTTTATGGAAATACTCGTATTTGCCATACTCTTTGCGCTCATTTACCTTCTTATTAAGAGAGTGGTCGTCAACGGACTCAAAAACGTCAACGGCTCGCTTTCCAAGATCACGGGAGGAGATCTCAACGAAACGGTCAACGTCCGTTCGACCGTCGAATTCGCCTCTCTTTCAGACGATATAAACCACACGGTCGATACTCTGAAGCATTATATCGACGAAGCCTCGGCGCGAATAGACAAGGAGCTTGAATTCGCAAAGGACATTCAGTCATCGGCTCTGCCGAGCGTGTTCCCGGCGTTCCCGAAGCGCAAGGATTTCGATATATACGCAAGCATGGATCCCGCAAAGGAAGTCGGAGGAGATTTCTACGATTTCTATATGACCGGCACCGACACGCTCAACTTCCTTATTGCCGACGTTTCGGGCAAAGGAATACCGGCGGCGATGTTCATGATGAGAGCAAAGACGGAATTGAAGAGCTTAACCGAAGCCGGAATGGCGCTCAGTGACGTGTTCACGAACGGCAACCGTGAGCTTTGCGAGGGCAACGACGCCGGAATGTTCGTCACCGCATGGCAGGGAAGCGTCGATCTGAAGACGGGAAAAGTCACCTTTGCCAACGCCGGACACAATCCTCCGCTCGTAAAGCGCGGAAACGGCAGATTCGAGTATCTGCGCTCGAAGGTCGGATTCGTCCTTGCCGGAATGGACGGCGTTATGTATAAAGCTCAGGAGGTGCAGCTCGAACCCGGCGATATAATCTACCTCTACACCGACGGTGTCACCGAGGCAACGAACGCATCCGAGGAGCTTTACGGAGAAGAGCGGCTTCTCGCCGCGATCAATTCAAAGGAGTTTGCCGATATGAACGAGCTTTGCAAATTCGTAAAGGCGGACGCCGACGCTTTCGTGGGCGACGCTCCGCAGTTTGACGATATGACGATGGTGGCGCTCAAATACATAGGAACCCCCAAGGCTCCCGAAATATCCTTCGAGCACGCACAGCTCGACGATATTAACGCCGTCACCGAGTTCGTTGAGACCGAGCTTGGCGCGATCGGCTGTCCGATGAAGACGGTCATACAGTTCAACGTCGCGGTGGACGAAATATTCTCTAATATCGTCCGCTACGGATATAAAGGCACGAGCGGTCCGATCAGCGTGAAGCTGGAGATAAAAGACGATCCGAAGATGGTATATCTGCACTTCACCGACAGCGGAATACCGTATAATCCGCTCAAAAAAGAAGATCCCGACGTCACTCTGTCGGCAGAGGAGCGTCAGATAGGCGGACTCGGCATATTTATGGTCAAGAAGACGATGGACGACATAAAGTATATGTACGAGAACGAGCAGAACATCCTCGTGATCGGCAAGAAGATCGGATAAAAAGCACAAATTGAAAAGAAAAAGGAAAATGACGTAAATGAACATACTTGAAGAAGCGATCGTATTCGCGACGAAGGCTCACGAGGGGCAGATGAGAAAGATGGCGAAAACGCCATACATACTGCATCCCGTCGAGGTCGCGGCGATAATCGCAACGATGACCGACGATCTTGAAACGATGGCGGCGGGAGTGCTTCACGATACGATCGAGGACTGCGACGTCGATCCGCGCGAAATAAAGGAAAAGTTCGGCGCAAGAGTTTCGGCGCTCGTCCAGAGCGAGACCGAAGACCGACAATCGAACCGTCCGGCAGCCGAAACCTGGATCGCGCGCAAGGAAGAATCGCTTCTTATGTTAAAACATTCGAAGGATAAAGCAGTCAAGATCATGTGGCTCGGCGACAAGCTTTCAAATATCCGCTCGTTCTACCGCGCATACCAAAAGGACGGAAATAAGATCTGGGAAGGGCTTCACCAGAAGGATCCCAAAATGCAGGAATGGTATTACCGCACGATCGCGCAGTATTTATACGACGATCTTGGCGATACCGAAGCGTATAAAGAATACGTCCGGCTCGTTGACGGCGTTTTCGGAGAAGAGCAAAAACCAAATGACAAAGTAAAGAAAGGCAGGAGAATAAGGAAATGAGCAGCATCACATCAAAAGTTGAAAACGGGATTCTTACAATTTTTGCATCGGGAAGAATAGATTCGACCAATGCCCCCGCGGTCGAAGCGCAGATAGAAGAACAGCGCTCGGCTAATCCTCATACGGGCATAGTGCTCGATATAGACGCACTTGAGTATATCTCTTCGGCGGGACTGAGAGTCATTCTGCGCCTGCGCAAGTCAGAGCCGTCTCTCAAGGTCGAGAACGCGTCGAGCGACGTTTTTGAGGTTTTCGAGATCACCGGCTTTTCCGAGATGATCCCGATCACGAAGGCGTACAGAAAAATAAGCGTCGAGGGCTGCGAGGTCATAGGTCAGGGCGCAAACGGCAAGGTTTACCGCATCGATCCCGATACGATCGTCAAGGTTTATATGAATTCCGACGCTCTGCCCGACATCCACCGCGAGCGCGAGCTTGCGCGCCGCGCGTTCGTGCTCGGCATCCCGACGGCGATCCCCTACGACGTCGTGCGCGTCGGCGAGACCTACGGCTCGGTGTTCGAGCTGCTCAACGCTCAGTCGTTCGCCAAGATCATCGCCAAGGAGCCGGAACGCCTTGACGAGATCGTCGCGCTTTACGTCGATCTTATGAAAAAGATACATTCCACGCTTGTTAAGCCCGAAGATATGCCCGATATGCGCGAGGTCGCGATTGATTGGGCGAAGTTCATGCTCGATTATCTCCCCGCGGACAAGGGACAAAAGCTCGTTTCGATGGTCGAAGCGGTGCCGGTCGATTACCACATGATGCACGGCGATTATCACCTCAAAAACGTGATGATGCAGAACGGCGAAGTGCTTCTTATAGATATGGACACGCTCTGCCACGGTCATCCCGTGTTCGAGCTTGCGAGCGTATTCAACGCCTACATCGGCTATTGCGAGATAGACCACTCCGTTTCGCAGAGCTTTATGGGCATCCCGCACGAAACGGCGGTCAAGGTATGGGAAAAAACGCTTGCCCTCTACCTCGGCACCGACGACGAAGCGCGCATAAACGAAGTCGCAGACAAAGCGATGATCGTCGGATACACCCGCATCATCCGCCGCGCCATCCGCCGCCATGCGCTCGATACCGAGGGAGGAAAGGCGCAGATCGAATTCTACAAGGAACGCCTTATCTCTCTTCTCGATCGCAACGACACTCTTTTGTATTGATAAAAATAAAAATAAAAAATAAAAAAATATAAATTCTAAGGAGAAAAAAGATGGAAATAATCAAAACCGCCGATGCATCCAAACTCACTCTTGCACTCACCGGACGCCTTGATACTACCACGGCGCCGTCGCTCGAAGCCGAGCTTGCCGTCTCTCTTGACGGCGTAACAGAACTTGTATTCGATTTTGAAAAGCTCGAATACATCTCTTCCGCAGGACTGCGCGTCCTGCTCTCTGCGCAGAAAAAGATGAACGCCTGCGGAAAAATGACGATCAAGAACGTCTGCGACGACATAAACGAAGTGTTCGAGATCACGGGATTTTCGGATATACTCACAATTGAATGACTTCATCACGGGGCTGTTAAAAAAGGAAACTTTCATAAGCATAAGCACCTCGGAAGTTTCATCGCTTCCGAGGTGTTGTTTTGTTTACAGAAATTTTGAAATGAGATAACACGATATAACACTTGCAATCATTTGAGAGGTAAAAGCAAGCTCAAATAGAAACTATATCACCACCCTGAAATCGCGGCTCCTGCTAACAGTCTGCTAACAAGAGCTATTAACATTCCCGATATTATCACAAAGGATCAACTTTATCAAATCTGTCACATCAGCAAATCAACGGCTCTTTATCTTTTGCGGAGCGGTAAAATCCCCTGCGAGTACACGGGTAAGCAGACACGGTGCTACAAAATCAAGAAAGAGGATGTTATTGCATATCTGAAAGACTGTCCTTAAGAATAAGTCGTTTTTTGCATATATTTTTTTGATTTCAAATTGCATTTGAAGAAATCGCGTAATTAACAGCCAAATGTTCTGCGGAGTCGCTTCTTATAAGGAACAAGAGACCTTTAAATCAAAATCTTCATCCCTGATTTCCGAAACTAAAGCGTTGCTGTCATACTGCAAAAGCGTATCGGCAAGATCATGCTTCATCGCGTCTTTCTTCTGTTCATTGGTGCTCACGTATAGCAAAATCTTGATTATATTCTCGTCTTCTCCATATTCCGTAATAATATTGCACAAGATGTTATCTTCCATATACTTCGGAATAAACTCCATGGCAAACCATGACAAAATCGATTGTGCCGGTCTGATACGTTCGGGCGATATGAAGTTGTTGGAAACAAAATCGTTAAGCATACGCAAATATTCCGTATAGTCAAAATCAGACACACGGAACTTGTATTTGAACACCTTGAGATGGTTGATAAACGCTTTGGTACGTTCTCTTTGCGGATTATCAAAGACTTGCTCCGGCGTTCCGTCCTCATATATTCCGCCCTTGTCAAGAAAGAAAACACGGTTGCTGATTGCCCTGGCAAGTCTCATCTCGTGCGTGACAATCATCATCGTTTTGCCGGTTTTCGCAAGATTTTTGATAACGGTTTCGACTTCGCGTACCATCGTCGGGTCAAGTGCCGAGGTTGGTTCGTCGAGCAATATCACTTCCGGGTCAATGGCCAGCGTACGGGCAATAGAAGCGCGCTGCTTCTGCCCGCCCGAAAGTTGATCCGGATAACTGAGCAGCTTGTCTGCCAGGCCGACCTTTGTAAGTTCCGCCACGGCAATATCATACGCCTGCTGACGGGAAAGATGTTTAATGTCCGTGAGGGCGAGCATTACGTTTTCAACGATTGTGAGGTGCTCAAACAGATTATAAGATTGAAACACCATACCGATTTTCTGTCTGATTTTGCTCAAATCACATCTTTCGTCCGTGATATTCTCACCGTCGACGAGGATCTCGCCCGACGTTGGAGGATCAATCATATTGATGCAGCGGATCAATGTTGATTTGCCGCATCCGGACGGACCGATGATGGCAATTACGTCGCCGTCGTTGATGACAGCGTTCACGTCTTCCAAAGGAGTAGATTCAGTATATGCTTTTTTAAGATGCTTGATTTCAATCTTCATTTTACATTCACTCCTTTGAGAATCTTGTCTATGCTACGACGTTTTGGGTCTGTATTCACACGGATTGCCTTCACTATCGAAACAAGCAAAAATTCAATCAGAAAATAGATGATGGCCGTGACAATCAATGGGAAGAACGCTTCATACGTGCGGCCGCGGACGATATCGCTCATCTTTGTCAAATCCTGCACGGCAAGATATCCTACGACAGCGGTTGCCTTGATCAAAGAGACGACCTCTGACTGAAAAGAAGGAAGGAAATGGCGCAATGCCTGCGGCAAAACCACTTTTAAAAAGGTCTGTGTTCTTGAAAATCCAAGCGAAAGAGATGCTTCCGTTTGCGCATAACTGACCGTATCTGCACTCATTTTAAGCATATTCAGCACGCTCGCACCGAACACGAGCGAAAATCCGATAACAGCCACCGCAATGTTCGACAAACTCGATTTCTCAAAGACGACATAATACAACACCATCAAAAGAACAACGATAGGCATTCCTTTTATCAATTCCGAAAACAGAGAAACAAAAAAGTTGAATATCTTGCCTGTTTCACGCGAGAGCCAGAACACACCGAACCCGAGCAACGTACCGAACACGATTGCCAAAAGTGTAATCAACATCGTATTTCCGAAGCCCTCGCAAAAGAGCTTCCAACGGTTCTCGACGACAAATGTTTCATAAAAATTGTTGACCTTCTCGTCGATAAACTCGGAAAATGTCTGCACTTGAGAAGACATATCTTTGTCATTTACAACAACCACGATACCGCCTGTATAATTTGCATCGGAGAACAGAACCTTTTCTTTTCGTTCATCCGTGACGGTGATGCAGGAAGCAGCGAAATCAACACCCTTATTTGTCTCCACGGCAGCGAGTAATCCCGTAAAATCATAATCCTTGATTTGCAAACCATAGCCGTATTCTTTGCAGAAATGTGCTGCAACATCTATGTCATAACCGACATACTCTCCGTCTTTGACGTAAGCAAAAGGCGCACCCGCCATAGAGCACACGCCAAGTGTAATCATTCCGTTGACACCGCTTTTTGGGACATCGACAGTCTGTGCACGCTCGTCGTTGCCAAACCACACTGCCTCAATTGCTTCCATCGTTCCGTCTGCTTTACGTTTCGCCAAAAACTCGTTCATCTGTTGCTGAAGCATTTGCGCTTTGGCTGATTCCTTATTGAAGATATAAGCATATTCGTTTTGCGTCAGTTGAGCAAGGATTCTGAAATCGGGATATTCGTTTTGGGCATAGCGTGCAAGCGGTTCATCGGTCACGTATCCCGACACCTTTCCCTTATCAAGCATAACAGCATTGTTTGGTTCGGAGTTACCGTAATACAACTGCGGATTGTCAATATTTTCTTTGACAACGCTGTCAAAGATTGAACCCGTCAGGATACAAATCTTCTTACCTGACAAATCCTCGAGTGATTCGATCTTTTGATACGTCTTTTTCGGTGCAAATAGAATTGCACAGACAATAATGACGCACAAAAGGACAAAAACAATCGTAAATCGGATTTTCTTTTTTTGTTTTGTCATTTTTTCCTCCCACTTAATCGGTTGCTTATTAATAAGTTGGTAAAGCGGCAACCGCACGCATTACCAGTTTGTACCGAAATCTACCTATGTACTGCCAAAACAAACATCGGTACAGCGTTTATTACGGCAGTTTTGCAGACGATATTCTACCGGACTCCTATATCCATGCAGTCGTTTTCAATTATGGAACAGTTTGATATGTATGAATATGTTTGCTTCGATCTTTTATTATATCATACTTTTTCCGGAAAGTCAATTCTTCAAACTATCAAAAAAGCTTTCTTCAAACTATAGTAAATTCTCAAAGTAAATGCAACAGTGCAATTTAAAGTTGCATTTAGTGTGAGAAGGATTTTGTGGTAGCATTTAGTTTGAGAAAAGGAGGTCTCAAATAATGCTATCTAACGAAAAGAAAAACAAACACATGACGCTTGACGATCGAATTGAAATTCAAGAATGCCTGAACAAAGGCATGACATTCAAAGATATTGCCAAGCGGATAGGCAAAAACCAAACTACCGTTTCCCGAGAGGTGAAACTTCATCAGAAAGTTCATACAAACAGTTTTGTTCGTACTGATGATGTATGCCCCAAATTACTTAAAGCACCATTTGTCTGTAACAGTTGTGAAAAACGAAGCAGAAGTAACTGTCCATACCGCCGGCAAATCTATGATGCCAAATATGCTCAGTCAACTTACGAAAATGTTTTAAGCGATTCAAGAACCGGCATAGCACTAAACAAAGAAAGTTTTTATGAGACGGAAAGCATTATTTCTGATGCGGTATCTCGTGGGCAACATATCTACGATGCCATCGTAACAAACAAACTTCCTACTTCAACTGCATCTGTATACCGTTACATAAAAAACGGCTATTATTCGGTGAAACCGATTGATCTTCCAAGAGCCGTAAAGTTCAAGGAAAGGAAAACTTCAAATTCCGAACATATCCCGTCATGTATGAAAAAAGGGCGTACTTTTGATGAATTTCTAACCTTTATTGAAGACAATCCTTGTGTTCCCATAACTCAACTTGATACGGTAATCGGCAGAATTGGTGGAAAGACAATTATGACACTTCACTTTGTTCAATACGATTTTATGATTGGCTTACTGCTTGACGATAAATCGTCTGCACAAGCTGCCGAAAAAATTCAAAACCTCAAAAGAATTTTGAACGAACACGGATTTAACTTTGGCGACATTATTCCTGTTTTATTAACGGACAATGGTGGTGAGTTTAGCCAAGTACCTGCATTTGAAAATGACTTGAACGGAGTTCAGGAAACTATGATGTTTTTCTGTGATCCGGCTATGCCAAATGAAAAACCTCATATTGAGAAAAACCATACCTTGTTCAGAGATATTGTTCCGTCAGGATCTTCATTTGATAATTTCACACAAGAAACCGTCAATTTGATTTTCTCTCATGTCAATGCAGTTAAAAGAAAACAATTCAACGGTAAAAGTGCCTATGATTTGTTTACTTTTTCGTATTCCGTTGAACTTGCCGATGCTCTTGGTATTTCTTTTGTTGATCCCAAAGATGTCATTCAAACCCCGAAATTACTCAAGTAATTTCTTCTCATAGTAAACGCAACCATACTTGCATTTAGTCTGAGAAATCCACCTCTCAGGCTTTTTCGTCATACCTTCTTTTCTGTTTTTTTGCCTATTTTGACTTGTTTTTCATCTTTTTGATCCTCTTTCTCATACTAAATCCCACCGTTTTCTCACACTAAATGCTACCTTTTGCTACTGTTGCATTTACTTTGAGAATTTACGCAAATATTTTATCAAAAATTTTAATGGAGCATTCATTAGGAGAATTAAGAGAAGTTGAAATGCTCAAAAAACAAAAAGAAGTATATCTCCAAGACTATAAGTTTTGGGATGTATCATTTGTTTTACAATAGCGATAATTAAAATACTAATGACTGCTGTTATCAAAACAGCTTTGAGAATAATAGCTGTAACATTAATTTTTTTTTGTCTTTTAAAAACTTTTTTATCCAT